>CAMJNB010000001.1 GCA_946407175.1 uncultured Selenomonadales bacterium
TTTTTACACCTCTACGCTATTTTACCATTTTTTATATTATTCAACACGCCCTAGCGATCTAGCGATCTATCAACTAGCTAACTCATAACCATGATACCTCTCTAAAATAGTTGCATATAAATTGAAAAGGCGGTCGGTCAAGGTTTTATTCTTTAACCGATCGCCAAAATTTTTTTGGAGGAAAATTTTATGCGTGAAAGTTTTGAACAACTGCTTAAAGCCTACAGAGACATTAACGTACACTTTCTCAACATTAAAACTGACAGCCGTGAACTTTTCATGATTCTCGACGACAGCTATTACTTGACTTACCGCGACTCGTCAAAAGAAATTGTCTTCAGCATTCCGCTTAAGCCGAAAGTTAAAGGCGCCGAAACGATTTACATGTACAATACCAATAACCGTCACCTTGATGAATGGTACGACAATGTCTGCGAGGCGTACGACATTATGAGTGACAGGACGGAATATCAGCCGCCGAATTACAACGACATTCACATCAGCTACCTGAACGAAGATGAAAAGGTGCCGCTGAAAGATTTTCTTGCACTCCTGCCAAAGACCGAATGTAAATTTTTCGGCAACTACGTTATGTTCGCCAGTATCGGCAAGCGGCTTGAAAAAGTTGAAAAGGCGTATACAAATCCTGAAGGCGTACATATTCCCGCGCAAATTAGAAATTGGCTCCACTTCGACGAAGAGGAAATGAAACCGTTTAACTTCGAGCCGGTCAATCCTACGGAAAATTTGACGATTAACCTTAACTCGATTAGAGAAATTACGCCGTCACCGTACAGCGTGAGATTTATTTTTGACGATGGCTCAATAAGAGTGTTGAAAAAAATTTTGCAGGATTCTGCGGCAAAGTGAAAGCTTTACATAGACGAAATAATTTTTTTATGCTCATAATATAATGGTGAAAATTTTAGCCGTCTAGGTTTGAAGACCCGGACGGCTGTTTTACTGTTTACAAAAAAACGCAACATATTGACGCGTTGAAAAATTATGAAGTCATACGATAATTTTAGAGCGACAAGCTTGCAATCCAATTTTGCATTTCATTGACGGAACCGCGATTTAACATTTTACCTTCGACAATGGCGGGACAAATTTTTTTCAAATTGCTTACGGTGTTGCCGAGACCACTGCCGCCGGACGTTGCGAAAAGATAGACTTTCTTGCCGGAAAAATCAGCGCTTTCAAAAAAGGTGTTGATGATTCGCGGTGCGGTGTACCACCAAATGGGAAAGCCTACAAAAATCGTGTCGTAGCTTGCAATATCGGCAGGCGCGGCAATTTCGGGACGCACGTTGATATCATTCATTTCAATGGTACTGCGCGAATTTTTATTGTTCCAATCTAAATCTGCGCGGTGGTACGGAATTTTCGGCTTAATCTCAAAAATATCCGCCTTCAACCTCTCTGCCAAGCTGTTTGCAACTTTCGCCGTGACGCCGCTTGCAGAAAAGTACGTGACTAAAATTTTACTCATGTAAAACATCTCCTTTTTTAGCTTAGAGCTTACAGCTTTCAGTTTTAATTCTAAATTCAAAAAAGAGCCATCCGATATTGGGTGACTCTTAAAAATTTACCTGTCGGCAATTACCGCTTAATCGGTTCGCTTAAATCCATATGTCCCGCAAGTGTTTCGACTTCCCTGCCGTCAATAAGAAACAGCACCTGCTTGACTTCGCTAAACTCTGTTAAAGTGTCGACAACCGAATTTATTAAAAATTCTTCGCCTGTCGAGCCGCCTACAAAGTTTTTCGTGATGCCGGAATCTAAATCTACAACCGCAGTGTCTTTGTCAAGGGTAATGCTTTTAATCTTTGCGCCCTTCGGAAAAATTTTTGTTAAATCCTCTTCCTTCGGCTGGTCAAGCAGACAATTCACGGCGGCAAGATATTTTTGACTTTCTTCCGTAACTTTAATTTCGCGCTTAACCGGAATAAGACTCATACCGGCTTGGTCGGGATAGTAAACAGTGATTTGCATAGACTTAACCTTATTGTCTTTTGACGATGCCTCAACTTTCGCGGTATCGTCATTTTTAGTTTCAACTTTTTTGTCAGGCGTCGTGACATTTTGCGCCTGCTTAGTTTCATCAGGCGGCTTTACGTCGGGACCGGGCTGTTTTTCGCACCCCGCAGTTAAAAGCAGCAGTACAGTCATTGCCGATATCAAAATCTTTTTCATAAGGTAAAATATTTCCTCCTAAAAATTATTCGTTGAAAAATCTGTCAATGGCGGCAACTATTGCCTGTGCAAGTCTTTCTTGATATTCGTCACTCGCCAAAAGGCGTTCTTCCTCGTAGTTGGTAATGAAGGCAAGCTCAATCAGTGACGAAGGGCAACGGGTATGCTTTATGACGTAGAAATTGGCTGACTTTACGCCGCGATTGTTCAAACCGCCGTAGTTGAGTAACTCTTCATTCAGCATTGCGGCAAGACGATAGCTTTCAGCACTGCCGGAGTAGTAGAAAGTTTCCATACCGTTTGAATTTGGATTTGAAAAGGCGTTGCAGTGAATGCTGATAAATATTTCGGCATTGCCCGGCGCTTTATTAACACGTGCACCGAGTTCGGCGGTATTCGACGCATTTGGTGACGCAACGTCCATATCATAACGCCGCGTCATAATGACTTCAGCGCCTTTATCCGCCAAAAGTCTTTCCGTCTTCAAGGCAACTGCCAAAGTGACTTCCTTTTCAGTCAATCCGCTCGGTCCTACAGCGCCGTTATCGGAGCCGCCGTGTCCCGCGTCAAGAACAATTATGCGTCCGCTTAAATCGCCGTTTACACTGCCTTTGGGACGCGGTGACGTCTTAAATTTCTTTTCAACGTCGATTATCATACGCGAAAAGGTTTTACCTTCGGTGTTGCCGCGTGAAATTTTTGCCGTGTAGCCGTCCGCCTCAAAGTCGATTATCATATCGAATTTAAGTTGCAGGCGGTTATTGTTATCACGGCTGACGGAAACATTGCCGATAGTGTTTTTGGCTTGAATGTTGCGTTCAATAATTCGGTTGATTCTGCCGGGCGCCGTGTCATTAAGGCTTAACGTCATCACTTCGCCGGACGCAGTTAAATCTATGTCGGCGTCGTCCAATTTGCCGCGATAGTCAATCTGTATTCTTACCGTTTCTCTGTCCAAATTGTATGCAAAGATATTCAACAACTCGGCTTTAGCCCGTGCCGCCTCCGCCGTAGAAAACATTGTCAAAGTGAACATCAACATTAAGGTGAGAAGTCCGAAAATCTTTTTAATCAAATACAATCTCCTCCGATTTATATCGTTAGGTCAGTCGTTTAGAAGTTGCCGCGCAGATTCCAACGCGGCTTGAGTTTTGGCGGCGTCGTAGGAAATTTTCAGCGTCAAGTAGTCGCCGTCGCTTACGTTTTCCGGCAGGCAGGTTGAAGGCAGGTTAATCTGCGCGGAATATTCTTCGCCGCCTTCGTCGATAAACAAAACCGCCTCCGCCGTGCCGTCCTCTAATTCTTCAATTCTGTCAAGGTAGACGCTGACAATTTTTTCATCGACGCCACTTTCAATGTTAGAATCAGCGTTAATGTTAGAGTTAGCGTCAACATTGGAGTCGACGTTATCTGTAGCATTGGAGTTAGCGTCACAAATTATTTTTTCTTCTTTTCCTTTATCCATGATTTAACCCAATCTTCCTTATGTTCCGGCGTCACGGAAAAATTTTTGCCGTCGGTTTTAATTACAACGGTGCCGTTTTTCCATGACCAAAGAATGTGGTCGGCGGGAATGCCTGCGTCCAAATATATCTGCAACGGTTCAAGGTGCGGGTGACCGTAGGTGTTGCCGCCGCGTTTATCGGTAGGTTCACCGGCTGAAATTAAAACGTATTCGGAATTTACTACGCGCACAAAGTTTTCAGAAGATGAAGTGCGGCTGCCGTGATGACCGGCTTTAAGGATACGGCTTTTCAGTTTCTTTTCGTCATTATCCTGCCAAATTTCGCTTTCCACTTTTAATTCCGCGTCGCCGGTGAACATCATGGTAAAATCTTTGTAGACAAGGCGTCCTACGATTGATTCATTATTCGGATCGGTTTTCTGCTTACCGCCGTTGACGTCTTTAACAAGACTTTTGTCGGGGTAAAGCACCTCGAATTTAACGCCGCCGCCGAAGTCAACCGTTTCGCCCGCCTTTAAGCTTTCGTGTTTAATTTTTTGGGCTTTAACTTCTTTCACGTAGTTTTGATAAAGTTTCGACGTGGAGGCAATGCCGTTGTCGTAAACTTCTTTGACGGTGTACTTGTCGTCTTTAAGCAGTTTTTCAATGCCGCCAATGTGATCTGCGTGCGGGTGCGTCAAAATTATTTTGTCGAATGTCGTAACGCCCGCCTTATCAAGTTCGCTTACAAGTTTGGAGCGTTCGTCAGAATCGGAAGTATCTATTAAAATATTTTGCGTCGAAGTTTGAATCAGAAATGAATCGCCCTGCCCGACGTTCAGCATGGTAATTTTCAAATCGGCTTTAACATCTTTACTTGCAGCCTCTGTTTTAGTTTCACTTGAAGTTTCTGTTTTAGGTTCAACATCCGCTGAATTTTTGGAAGATGAACCGCAACCGCTGAAAAAGAGAGTAAGAAGAATCAACGGCAATAAGAAAAGTTTTCTCATTCAACCACTCCTTTTTAGATCGATAGTTGTTAGATCGATAGATCGATAGATCGATAGTTGTTAGATCGATAGAAAACCATCGATCCATCGATCCATCGATCCATTCTACAAAATATATTTTTCTATACCAATGGCGACCCCGTCTTCATGTACACTCGGCACAACAAATTTGGCTTTACGCTTAATATCTTCGCCCGCCGTACCCATAGCAATTCCGGTACCTGCGCGCTCAAGCATTTGAATATCATTATAACCGTCGCCGAATGCATAAGAATTTTTTACATCAACGCCGATATGATTCAGCATGCAAAAAATGCCTTCCGCCTTAGTAATTTTGTTTGACGAGACTTCAAGGCTTTTAAAGCGGAAAGGATCAGACCAGCCGGTAAAACCTTCCGTCGCAAGAATTTTTTTATAAATCACGTCGAGGTTATCAACGTCCTTGCGAAAAGTCACGCACTCAATCTTATACGTTTCCGCGTCGTCAATTTCAAAATCGCGCACGAAGTCGGAGTAATCCACATTGATTTTATGAAAGAAATTTTCAACGGCTTTAAACTCACGGCGAAAATAAACTTGCGGATGACCTTCAAGCATATATTCAATGCCTTCAGATACGGCGTAATCGCAAATTTTTTTCACGTCGGCATTGTCAAGCGCCTGTTTAAAAATAATTTTGCCGTCAAGCATGACAACGGCGCCGTTAAGCAGTACAAAGCCGTCAAAGCCGAAATTTAAAATTTCGCGTTGCAGGAAGGCATAAGGTCTCCCCGTCGCGATGAAAATGTAATGACCGGCACTTTTCAGACGTTTCAGCGCGGCTTTAACTCTGTCGGTAATGGAAGTAATGCCGCCTATGCCGTTAAGTAACGTACCGTCAATGTCAAAGAAAATTGCCTTAGTCATTTTTTCTCGCCGTTCTTGTAGACAATGAAAATGCGGATGAAAAACATTATAAGCCACAAGATAAAGCCGACAATGTAAATTATGTCTGAAATCTGCAGGTTGGAATAATCAAAGCGCGTCAAAAGATACGCGGCACCTGCAAGTATCAAAATGTCGAAGATGTTCATTGCTCTTTTCAAAGTTTCAAGCAAGCTTATCACCCTCCCAAAATTTTTTTAATTATAACTTAAGCGTCAATATCATAAACTAAAAAATCCCTCAACACAAGGAAAAATTTTTGTGCGAAGGATTTTTTAATTTTTAATTAAGATAAAAAATTAGGCAAAAACGTTGTGTTTGACGCGTTCTGATTCTTCGGAGCGTTTAGAGTCGTTCCAACTTGTCACGTCGCCGGTGAGATACAATTTTGTTATCGTCAAGCTTTTTATCTTGACTTCTGCAAGTCGCCCTGCAGTTCAGCATATCTTTTCACGCTTTATGCCGTAGCGTGGCGCGGTCTCGTGGATTTATTATTTCAAAATCTATGCGTTGCGGCTGGCTTTCGCCTTCACCTCTGATTGTCTCAAAGAGATTTTCCAGTTTTTTACCGCGCTGATAATCTGCAATCTTCAAACGGCTTGACTGCAGACGGCAATCCTCTTACCGGTAATACGGCGGATACGTTCAAACTTCTCGCCTTGCAAAATGTAATCGACATCGACCTTGCCGTCGTCGCAAAGAGTTACTTCAATGCTTTTCAGCGGCTCTTCAACGCGTTCTTTCACGTAGTTAATATACTTCTGCGCGTCCTGCTCGGTGAATTCATCAAGCCCCATGACGTTGACTTCTACGCCTTCAATTTTAATCATACAATCACCACCTTTCTACACTTAAACTTTATCAACAGCGGCTAATTTTGTTTATCAGGCATTAAAACGGTACGAATCGGGAACGGAATGTTAATACCCTCTTCGCGGTAGCGTTTTGTAATTGCCATGATAAATTTGTGTTTAAGCATTAATTGATTTTGAAATTTATGCGCGTGCAATATCGCGTTGAAATTTATGGACGAATCGGCAAACTCTGTAAACAATACCTTAGGTGCAAGGGGATTTATATCGACACCTTCAGAATTTATCGCCGGTTCATAGTCGTCAACTTCAATCATGATATCGCGTGCAACTTCTACCGTGACGCGTTCAACCTGCTCCAAGTCACTTTCATAGCCGACGCCGATTGGCACGACAATTATAACATCTTCGCGCGGGCGGGAATAGTTTATGCTTGTGGAGCCGGCAATATCTTTATTCGGTATAACTATGACGGTACCTTCATTCGCCGGCATAATGGTTGTAAAGCGCCAGTTAATGTCAACTACGCGACCTTCATTCGCACCGACTTTTATAAAGTCATTTACTTTAATCTGTTTCGACAAAAGAATTTGTACACCTGCGAAAACATTTTGCAATGTATCTTGCAGACCAAGTGCCGCCGCCATACCGCCGACGCTCATTGCCGCAAGAATCGGCGCTATTGAAATGCCGTAGTATTGCAGGATAATCAAACCGCCCGACGCGTAGATAAAAACTTTTAAAATCGTACTCATCAGCGTTGACTGTGACGCGGCGCCCGACGTTGAAAATTTCATATTGACAAAGCCGGAGACCGTACGTTCAACCACGCGCGTTATCGTGAACATTATGCTGGTGAAAAGCAGGTACGACAAAAGCTGTCTCAATGTTTCCGGCATTTGACTCGTATTTACTACCCAGTATAAGCCGATAACCATACATAATGAAACGGGGACGCCTTGAATTGCGCGGTAGAATACTTCCTTAATGCTTGACGTTTCCGTTTTTTCACGTCTCGCTACTCTTCTTATCAAAGCGCGGTTTATCGCTATGCCGACAAAAAGTGAAATGCACAAAATGCCTGAAGGAACTATCAAGTATTGAAAAAGCTCCATCGCATCCATTTCGGCAATTCTTAATATTGCTTCCAAAAAAATTCCTCCTATATCTTCGCTTGAAATTCTCGGTCAAGCATTTCAATTTACCTGAAATTCTCTGTCGAGTATTCCGTACAAGATAAGATTTTCATAAACGCCGTTTGTTAAAATCATTTCGCGCATAACGCCTTCACGCTTAAATCCCAAACTTTCATAAAGGTGTATGCCTACAGAATTATACTCTTTACAGTCAAGAAAAGCACGGTGACATTTTTTCACACCGAAAATCCATTTCAACAAAAGTGTAAACGTTTCGCGACCGTAGCCGCAATTTTTTTTGTCTATTATACCTTGAGTAATTTCAATCTTGTTATGGGGATTATCAAGCTCACTAAGCAAAAAGTATCCGACCGCAACGCCGCTTTCAATTTCTTCAACGATAACGTACATATTCTTCGTGCAGTCCGAATTTAAAATTTTTGTATGAAATTCTTTGCTGAATGGCACGATAAATTTAACATTTTCCGGCTTAACCTGCAAGTCCATGATAAAGTTTAAATCAGACATTTCAGCGCGGCGAATGCGAATAAGTTTACCTTCCATTAAAATCATTTGAATATTCGCTTCCTTTTCACTAATCAAAAAATCTCCGCTCGGACATGAACGGAGATTTAAACTTTTTATTGTCACGAAAAAATTTTTATACCGCGTTAGCCAAATCCTTGCCGAGTTTTTCGCAATTAGCAAGCGCCTCATCGTCGGGAGCATTTTCGGCAGTTACGGTACCGATTAACTTTGCGCCGGCTTCTTTAGTACGATCTGCCCATGCTTCCATCCAAGCGCCGCCGCCCCAGCCGTAGGAGCCGAACAATGCAACAGGTACGCCGTCGATTTTTTC
The DNA here is from genome assembly GCA_946407175.1 of uncultured Selenomonadales bacterium. The sequence goes on from CAMJNB010000001.1 coordinate 8,382, forward strand.
TTCTGCTTCGGTGAAAAACGGCTCGAAGGAATCTTCCTCCAAAACTTCATCGCCCATTGCGGGGCAACCGAAAATAAAGCCGTTGTACTTGGACATTTTATCTGCGGAAAAATCATCAACTTGAAAGAGGTCAACCTCATTCGTCACGCTCTTAACGCCTTTTACAACGGCGTCCGCCATTGCTTCGGTGTTGCCCGTGCCGCTCCAAAACACGACTGCAATTTTGCTCATTAAAATCCCTCCAAAAAAATTTTCGCCGCAAATATTATCATAGCACTTTCCTGCCGTCAATATTTTTTTTAGCGGTTAGTTGTTAGCTTTTAGCTGTTAGCCGGTAGCCGGTAGCTTGTAACGATTAGCTTTTAGCTTTTAAATTTTTAATTTCATTTAACCTTGCTGCCAAAGTCGCGGCGTCTTCGTCACCATCAACCGGCGTAATAATAGCTTGCTGTCCCAAGTAAACAGTGCCGTTTGAAACTGTCGCCTCCTGCTTGTCATAACCTCTGTGATAAGCGGCGGCAAGGTTACCCAGCACAAAGTACGCGCGTTCGGCAGAGGACATTTTACCTACCGGCGCCGGCGTCACGAACGCTTGCTTATTCACAAGCACGACGCCTTTCTTGTCAACTTCTGCGTGCTTTTTGCTGTATTCATAAAGCTTTTTGCCGTAATTGTCGCGGCGCTTTGCACTGTCGGGGTGGTCTGAAGGATTGAAAAAGTTTTCTATGCCGGAACGCTTATGTCCCTTTTCAAGCTCCACAAATTTTTGCATAACTGCGGCAGGTGCGCCCAAATTGTAATTCGTATTCAAAATATAATCCCACGCCAAATTATCAGCCTCTGCCTCTTTGCCGCGTCCATAGTCCGCAATGGTATGAGTAAGGGCAAGTGAACCGATTAAATTGGCAAGCGTTGTACCGCCCGCAACGGCAACACCTACCTGCGCCAAAAGTTGCTGATTGAGATTATTTTTAATTGAACTTGCGGCGTGATCTTTTTGACCGTGACCCATTTCGTGCCCGACAATCGCGGCAATTTCATCGTCCGAATCTATGTAGTTAAAAGTCCCGCGATTGACCATCATCACGTGACCCATGCCGCAACCCGCGTTCAAAGTGTCTTGTTTCGATATGAAGTAAAGGTACGGCTTACTGGTAATCGTGCCGTCAACCTTTGCAACGGCTGCGGACAAATTTGACATAATCCTATCAAGCCTTGAGTTAAGCTCGTAATCTTCCTCAACGCCGTATTCTTCGCAGAATTTTTGATAAAGCGCCTGTCTGCCTTCTTCCGTGTTATTAATCATGTCAATTTGCTTTTTAACCTGATTAATCTGCTCATTGGCGGCAATGACGCCCACGCCTATGCCAATCGCGTCACCTAAGCTTACAGCCTCTGCAGTAGGCGTAACAATTAAAGCAGTACCCAACGCGGCGGCAGTTACACCGGCGGTAATTTTTTTCGCCAATTTTTTAAAGTTCATAGCACTCAACCTCCAATCGGACTTTCGGCTAAAATATGAAGTTTAAACCAAATCTGACATTTACGCCAAAAATTTTTCAATGCGTTTAAGTGCGGCAGAAATTTTTTCAATGCTCGTCGCGTATGAACAACGTACATGACCTGTACCGGATTTTCCAAAGGCAGTGCCGGGTACAAGTGCTACGCGCTCGGTGCGAATAAGTTTTTCTGCAAATTCTTCCGCCGTCATACCGGTAGACGTAATGTCGGGGAAAATGTAAAACGCGCCTTTCGGTTCAAAACATTTCAAGCCGAGTTTATTCAGCCCGTCGTAAATTAAATTCCGCCGCCTGTCGTATTCGGCAACCATTTTTTTCATATACTTTTCGCCGTGCTTTAACGCCTCAATCGCGGCAACCTGCGCGGTAACCGGTGCACAGAGCATGGTGTATTGGTGAATCTTAGTCATTGCGGCAATAAAATCTTCATTGCCCAGCGCGTAGCCGATACGCCAGCCCGTCATTGCGTAGGCTTTGCTGAAACCGTTTAACAAAATCGTCCTGTCGCGCATATTCGGCATTGCGGCAAAACATTCATGCAAGCCGCTGTACGTCAAGTCTCCATAAATTTCATCTGAAATTACAACCAAGTCATGCTTTTCGGCAAATTCCGCGATACGCTGTAAGTCCCGCCGCGTCATTATTGCACCAGTAGGATTGTTGGGGTAGCCTATTAACATTGCCTTAGTTTTCGGCGTCAAGTACGGTTCCAACTCTTCCGGCGTAATGCGAAATTCATTTTCAAGTTTAGCCGGCACAGAAACGGGTACGCCGCCTGCCAAGACAGTGCAAGCTTGATAGGAAACATAGCAAGGCTCCGGTATTAAAACTTCGTCGCCAGGTTCAATAATCGCGCGTAAGGCAATATCAAGCGCTTCACTCACGCCTACGGTTACCAGTACATCGGTATCGGAATTGTATTCAAGATTGTAAAGGCGCTTGTAGTGTTTGGCAATTTCTTTTCTAAGCTCCGGCATACCGCGATTGGCAGTGTAGCTCGTGTAACCGCGTTCGAGTCCGTAGACGCAACTTTCACGAATTGACCAAGGGGTTATGAAGTCCGGTTCACCTACGCCGAGAGAAATTACGTCGTCCATCTGTGCGGCAATGTCAAAAAATTTTCTGATGCCGCTCGGCGCGATTGATTTAACCGAAGTACTAAGCTTGTCACTCCACGTCACGGCGTAACCACCAGCCTTCGATCTTGCTCCTCATCTTCCAAAATTATGCCGTCCTTTTTATACTCTTTCAGCAGGAAGTGACTGCGCGTCTGTGTTACGCCTTCTATTGTCGAAAGGCGCGTTGCAACGAAGTTTGAAATTTCTTTCAGCGATTTACCCTGAACTTCGACAAGTAAATCAAAATTGCCGCTCATAAGGTAAACTGCGCGAACTTCGTCAAAGCGGCAAATTCTTTCTGCCAATGCGTCAAAGCCTACCTCACGTTGCGGCGTCAAATTTATTTCAATGACTGCCGTGACAAATTCTTCACCGTAACGCTCCCAATTAATCAGCGTATTGTAGGAGAGAATTATTTTTTCCTGTTCAAGCAGTGCTATTTGGGATTTAATTTCTTCTTCCGGCATTTGCAACATGGAGGCAAGCTCTGCCGTAGAAATTCTTGCGTTGCCTTGCAATATTTCCAAAAGTTCTTTCATTCAAACAATCCTTTCGAGATTAGCTTTCAGCTGTCAGCTTGTAGCTTTCAGTTTCCTGTAAGCTAACACCTATTTTTTTGTCGCCGTCAACTGCTGATAAATGAAGTCGGCAAGACCAATACCGCCGTCCATCGCCATTTTCTTAGTCAGCTCTTCATGGTACATATCGCGGTAAATGTCCATCGCGTTATCGTCGCCGTAAAGCTCATCTTTCGGCACGGTTTTCCACATGTCATTATAAAGCATTTTAAGCATAAGCGCTTCCATTTGTATGGAGGCGTCTTTAATGTCTTGATTACGTTGCGCAATTTGTTCGTCCGTCATTACGCCTGACTTAGCAGCTTGGTCAAGGCGTTTATGTGCGGCGTCCAATTCTGCTTGAAAGCGTCCTTCCTTTTGAATAAGGTGTGAACCGGTAGCCGCCGAGTTTGTGGGATTCATCTGCGGCATTAAAAGTGAACCGTCTATCTGCATAATTTATCACCTCTGATGTTAGCTTAGAGCTTAGAGCTTGGAGCTTAAAGATTAGAGATTATAGGTTTACTATCGATCTATTGATCTATCGATCTATTGATCTATCGATCTATTGATCTATCGATCCAGCTACTAAATAATTTCCAAAGTCGCGTGAATGGCACCCGCCGCCTTCATAGCCTGCAAAATCGAAATGCAATCGCGCGGCGTCGCACCAACCGCATTAAGCGCACCTACAATGTCATTAATGTTCGCCGTAGGTGACATGACGATTGAATTGGAAAGCTTTTCATTAGCCTCCGTATCAGTATTACTGGTAACAATGGTACTGCCGTACGAAAAAGGATTAGGCTGTGATGCTTCAGTGTCGCGCGTGACTTTAATTGACAAGCCGCCTTGAGTTATAGCGCATTCATCAACAGTCACGTTGCCGCCCATCACTATGGTACCGGTACGCTCATTTACAACAATCTTTGCAATGTTGTCCGGCATTACCTCAAGCTCTTCAATCGACGCAATGAAGTCTACCACATTCGTACGGTAATAGCCGGGTATGAGGATATCGACGCGCCCAGCATTAGCCGCCTTCGCCGCCCCCATGTAATTTTGATTAATTGCGTCGGCAATGCGTGCCGCCGTAGTAAAATCTGCGTTTGAAAGGCTTAGTGAAATTTGTCCGCGCGTACCGATTTCATCTTCCACCGTACGTTCAACGATAGCGCCGTTAGGCGTCGTGCCTACGGTAGGAAAATTTTTCTGCGCACGGTTACCGCCTGAACCCGCGACAAAGCCGCCTGTCGAGACCGGTCCTTGTGCAACGGCATAAACTTCACCGTTCGCCGCTAACAAAGGCGTCTGAATAAGCGTGCCGCCTTGAATACTTTTTGCGTCGCCCATTGCGCTTACCGTAATATCTATAACATCACCTTCGCGTGCAAAGGGCGGCAGTGTTGCCGTAACCATTACCGCCGCAACATTTTTTGCTTTCCAGTCCGAGTCGTCGACGGTTATTCCAAAATTCCGCAACACAGAGATAGTTGAATTAATCGTCTGCGCGATTTTGTCGGAATCACCAGTACCCTGCAGACCCATTACAAGCCCGTAACCCATTAACTGGTTACTGCGCACGCCCTGTATTCTTGCAATGTCTTTTATTCGCGTTGTTGCCGATTCGGCAAATACCGTCGAACACATCAGCGTTAAAAGTGCAAGCAGCGCCATTGCTGAAAATATTTTTTTCATACGTTTCACCTCTTCGGCTAAGTTAAAAATCATTTCGGCTAAATAAAAAATTCGGCGCAGATTAATATACGTTACTTATTAGAAAAGGAAGTTGAAAACCTGCGTCAAAATACCCTGCCGCTGTTTGGCGTTAAGCGGACCTTTACCGTCAAATTTAATCGTGGCGTCGGCAACTTTGTATGAAGGTATCGTGTTATCCATAAGCACATCATCACGGCGAATTATTCCGCGCAGAGTAATTTTATGTTCGTCACGGTTTTGCCAAATTGACTGCGTGCCTTCGACAATCATGTTATCGTTAGGCAACACTTCAACTACCGTAACCGTAATTCTGCCGCTGTAACGGTTTGTATCGCTTGCCGAGCCGTCCGCCTCGAATGAATCACTGCCGCCTGCCGATGCCGCCTTTAAAAAGCGAAAAATACCTACGCCGGCGTCCAAATTTATTTCCGACGTTTTTGAATTTGTCCTTGACTTGGTCGCGCTCTGCGTAGTCGATTCGCTTATGACAATGGTTAAAATGTCGCCGACGTTTCGCGCTTTTTTATCGGCATAAATGCTGTGTGTGCGGTCTTGCCAAAGTGACCTTGCCTCGCCGGTTGAAAACGCTGTTACGCCGAACATTAATGCCAATGTCACGACAAAAATTTTTTTCCACATCAATAAATCACCTCTTTATTAGGGATTAGAAATTTTAATTCTTAATTAATTAACTACTTCAACTGTTTGTGAATCAATTACCCGCGCAGATAAAACTTTTTGCGACGTCTCATTTCTCACCTTGATAACCTGCCCGATCCTGCCGCGTCCCATTGCAATGCCTTTTGCCGAAACATTCAAGCCGCCTTGCCGAAAAATTATTCGTACCATACGCCCGCTTTCAACGGCTACAGGTTGCTGAAAATAATTTATACTTACCGGCGAACCTGCGCGTATAAATCGGTGCGGTACAAGCCCGCGAACTTCCGCCGCGTCTTTAAGGTAATCCGTGCGACCGTCTATTACAATTTCATCAACGCGAAAATCCGAATCTGTCACCGGCGTTTCAATGTGTAAATCGTGCGCCGCGACAAGTGCAATATCAAAAATTTTTATCGACACAATGAAGTTTACGTCACGATAAGCCTTGCCGTTTACAAAAATTCGCGCCTTGACCGGCGTACCCGTCGAATAGCTTATGGAAGTTGACGGCAACATAATTTTCACGTCGATAATACCTTCCGGCAAAGAAATATTTGACAAGCCGCGTGTTATCATAACTTCACGCCGCCGAAATTCGCCGCGCTCATCCAATATTCTTTCAACTTCTGCAAGTGCAATCGACTCAATCTGTCCGCCCGACAAAATTTGTTTGGCGTAAACCGTCACCGAAAAATTTATCATCAGTGCAAAAAATATTAGCACATAAAAAATTTTTTTCACGTTAAACATTGCTGACTAAATATTAACGCTTAAGACCGTTGGCAGTTTCAAGCATAGAATCGGACGTGGTAACCGCCTTTGAATTGGATTCGTAGGCGCGCTGTGAAACAATCATATTGACCATTTCTTCAACAATCTGCACGCCGGACATCTCAATAGTGCCTTGCGTAAGAATACCTGCACCGTCTTGACCGGGCTGACTTTCAATCGGTGCTCCCGATGCCGCAGTTTCCAAAAAAAGATTTTTGCCGTACGCATAAAGACCGGAAGGATTGACGAAACGCACAAGGTTTATCTGTCCGATTTCAGCTTGCTGACCGCCGGCGGGCGTATCGGAAACACGTCCGTCCTGACTTATTACAAGGCTGTCAATCGTCGCATTTTCTTCAAGCGTAATGTTCGGCATAAGTAAAAAGCCGTCGCTGGTGACAAGGCGTCTTTCAGAATCCAGCTTAAATGAGCCGTCGCGCGTGTACGCCGTCGTGCCGTCGGGAAGTTGGATTTGGAAAAAGCCTTCGCCTTGTATGCCGATATCGGTGGGATTGTCAGTCGTCTGCAAAGGTCCCTGCGTAAAAATTCTGTTCGTGGCGGAAACACGTACGCCGAGACCGATTTGCATACCTTGAGGATATTGCGTGCCGTCGCCTGAAGCACCGCCTGCGTCGCGCAGAGTTTGATACACCAAGTCTTGAAATTCTGCGCGGACTTTTTTGTTGCCGAAGGTGTTGACGTTGGCAATGTTATGCGCCACAACGTCCATATTTTTCTGCTGTGCGATCATGCCCGATGCCGCAGACCACAATGCTCTCATCATAGTTAAAGCGTCCTCCCCAAATTTTTCAAAAATACTTAGAAAAATACTTATTAAAATTTTTATCGTTCGCCGCATATTTTAATTTAACAAGACGCCTTCGTCAAAGATTATTTTTCGGCAAAAAAATTACACACTCGCAAGTGTGCAAAAGGTAGGGATTAGGGAAGAGTATACAAGCTACCGGCTACAATTCCCAATTCGTTTTGAAAACGTCCAAAAGATTTTCCTGCCGCGCAGATACAACGGCAGGCGTCCAAGTGGTTTCATTAAGAATTTGCACAGTCAGCGGGTAAGTAATTGTGCCACCTACCGCAAAATACACGTTCTTCTTTTTATAGAAGTCAAAATTTTGTGCGGCGGAATTTTTTCTGCGCGTCAACGGTACGAGATTTGCAATTCGGTGCTGCCACAAAGTTCTGTCTTTAGCGTTCGGCCACCACGCCTCCCATTGCGAACCGGGATTTACAGTTTGCGGCAAGACGTGCTCAATGGAAAGCGTGCGCGGATTATAATCCGGCGTATTACCTGCCGCAACAAATGAATCAAGCCGCAGGATAATATAATTTCTGCGACGTGCCAGCAAGGGGAAAATTTCGCCGTTAAGAGCTTTCATAAATTCAGTTTTATCAGCGGCGGTAAGTTCAATTTCTTTCAGCGGCGCGTTGAGATTATGCGAAGGATTATTTTCCATTTCAGAAATTATTTTTGCGTAGCGGTCAATGCGTTTGTTGACATTATAACCTGTTATATACATAAATGCCGCGAGACGTTCCATTTTTTTCGTGAACCACAAAATATAGTCAACGTCATTGTGTCTGTCTACGAAAAATTTCAGCGTCGGCGCTATCCAGTCAAAATTGTCAATCTTATTCAACCACATAAGCAGAAAATTAATTTCATCAACTTTCGCGCTGTTATTGGGATTGGGGTAGCTTTTATTTTTAATTTCGGCGTAGTATTCACTGTACGGCGTCAAAACTTTATCAACAAAATATTCGGCGGAAGGCATTTTCGGCATTACGAACTTTTCAAATTCATCAATCACACTGCCCTGCGCTTTTTTCTTGACGTAAACCATACGCAAATGAGTGAACACGTCATTAAATCCCTGCCGCGTCGCTTTAATCTCTAATTCTTCCCATTTATTGGCGTAGTCGTCTTGCTTTGAAGTTTCTATACTGCCGATAACATCTGACTTAATTATATCGGCAGGAGTTAAATCCAATCCGGTTGTATTCAAGACGTTGAACACTCTGAATGCCGTGTCATTAGCATCGGTTATGACGGTTACAATGTAGCAATGTTCCGATATGAAATTTAAAAATCCCAGCAATTTATTTTCATCTACGCCGCCGGCGCCGTCAGGAAAATTTTCTTCAATTTTATTTAAGAATACGCGGCAGTTGGCACGAATGTTGGCGCGGGATTCATTTTCAATTACATTTAAATTGCTTACAAAATTTTTCAGCTCGGTTAATTTGGCGTCATCTTTAAATTTCTGCTGAATGT
>CAMJNB010000002.1 GCA_946407175.1 uncultured Selenomonadales bacterium
TTGAGATAAATGACACTGAAAGAAATTTTGCGCGACGCGGTAGAGTTAAATGCATCGGACATACATTTAACGGCGGGACAAAAAATTTTTCTGCGCGTGAACGGCGACTTGGTACAACGCGGCGACGTGTTATCTGTAAACGATTTACAAAATATTTTAAATGAGTTGGTACCGAAAAAATCAGCCGCGCATTTGGAAAAAAATTTGTCGATAGACTTTTCGCACGTTGAAAAAGATTTATCGCGCAGATTCCGCGTAAACGTCTACTATCAGCGAAAAAATTTGGCAGCGGCACTGCGATTAATTCAAAAAAAAATTCCTACCCTTGACGAGATAGGCGCACCTGCGGCGTTAAAAAAATTTATAAATGCGTCACAAGGTTTAATCTTAGTCACGGGCAGGACAGGCTCCGGCAAGTCCACGACAATCGCCGCCTTTTTAAATGAACTCTGCCACGTACGCCCCTGCCACTTATTGACGCTTGAAGACCCTATAGAATTTGAGTACGACGCTGAAAAATCTTTTGTAAGCCAGCGCGAATTGGGACAAGACTTTTTAAACTTTGCGGACGCGATACGAACGGCGCTTAGAGAAATGCCGGACGTTTTATTAATCGGCGAAATACGCGACGCGGAGACAATGCACGCGGCATTAGAGGCGTCGGCGGCAGGTGTCTTGGTGTTGGCGACGTTGCATACAAAATCTGCGGCAGAAACGGCAATGCGTGTCGAAACAATGTTTCCTTTGGTGCAACGTGACGCGATACGTGATTTGTTTGCGGACGAATTCAGCGCGATAATTTCTCAGCAACTTTTGAAAACGTCAAGCGGCAAAAGAGTCTGCGCGGCGGAAGTTTTATTGGCTAATCCCGCGTCACGGTCTTTGATACGACAAGGCAAGTATGTGCAACTGCCGACGGTTATGATGAGCGGACAGGCGCAGGGCATGCAGACAATGGAAATGGCGGTTAAACGAATTAAGAATTAAGAATTAAAGATTATGCTAACCACTATTTAACAATTCATTTTTCAATGTAACTTTTTTTTACTTTTCACAGTGTAAAATTTATAATACAAACAGGTATTAATTTTAAATTTTTTTTACACTATGAAAGGCGTGGTTTTTATGAACTTGAAAGAAAAAGTCGAACGCTACATGAACGCGGGTTTTCCCCTGCTTTACATTGAGACGTTTGAAGAGGACAAAGCGGATACCTTGATTCACTCCGTTACAAGAGGCAGAAAAATTATTGAATACAGTATCAGAGGGATTAAAAACTACAAGGAAAATATTTTTAATCCGGCTACACATTTGGCGGACGCGTTGGAAATTTGGCTGGCAGATTTGAACAGCGTGAAACAGTCTATCATAGTTTTGAAAGACGCGCATTTTTTTCTTGAAATGCCGGAAGTCATTGCAAGATTAAAATATTTGTTGCAGGCGATAAATGCCGGTCAAGCAGATTGCAACGTGGTTATAATCGCGCCGACTTTAAAGATACCGCGTGAATTGGAAAACTTCATGACAATTTTGTCGCTCGATTATCTTAAACAAGCGGACATTCGTAAAATCATTGCGGCTTTTTGCAGGGAACAGGACATTGAACCGTTGAAAGACGATTTATTAAATGACTTGTCGCTGACATTCAAAGGCTTGAGCGAATTTGAAATTAAAAATATTCTCGCTTTGGCATTAGCCGACGAAGGCACGATAACCAGCACCGACCTTTCACTGATTTTTGAACAGAAACAGCAGGTCATTAAAAAATCCGGTATTTTGGAAATGATACCGTTGAAAGAATCGCTTGACGATATCGGCGGCTTGGAAAGTCTTAAGAAATGGTTAAAGCGCAAGAGTAAAATTTTCCAAAACATTGATAAGGCTGAATCGTACGGCGTCGATATTCCGAAAGGCGTTTTGATAGCCGGTCTGCCCGGTTGCGGCAAATCACTCAACGCAAAGGCTACTGCCAAACTTTTCAACGTGCCGTTGTTGCGTTTGGATATGGGCAGGCTTATGGGCAAGTACGTCGGCGAATCTGAGGCGAATTTGCGTAAAGCCATTTCTCTTGCTGATGCAATATCGCCTTGCGTGTTGTGGATTGATGAACTTGAAAAAGCCTTTGCCGGTATCGGAAGTGAAGGTGGCGGCGGTGATGTTGTAACGCGGCTTTTCGGAACGTTTTTGACTTGGTTGCAGGAAAAAGACAGTTTGACTTTCGTTGTTGCCACTGCGAATGACATAAGAACAATTCCGCCGGAACTGCTGCGCAAAGGTCGCTTTGATGAAATTTTTTATGTCGGCTTGCCGAAACCGGATGAGCGTAAAAAAATTTTTGAAATTCATATTCGTAAGCGTCGCAAGAATGACCTTGACAAAATTGATGTGTCAAAGTTAGTGAAACTTACCGACGGTTACAGCGGCTCGGATATTGAAGGCGTAGTGCGTGACGGCGTTGAGGATGCTTTTTCAAATGATAAAAATGCTGTGACCACAGATGACATTATTAAAGCCATTAAAAATACTCATTCGCTTTCTGAAATTATGAAAGACGAGTTGAACAAAATGAAAGACCTTTACGAAACACGTAAGTTTAAAAATGCGTCTGAATAAGGAGGATTATTATTATGGAAACTAAAAATGAAAACAAATTTATCGCCGCCGAAGTTACTGCCGTTGCTGACAAAGACTTTGTCGTATTTGAAGGTATGGGCGAAACTGAGGCAAAGGCGTTTAAGCCGATTTTGCATGACTTCGTGACGTCTTACACGCAGAAGGCGAAAGACGTTTCGGTCGAATCTTGGCTTACGCAAAAATTGACTGCGGAACTTCCCGACAAATCCCCCGCCGAAATTCAGTCTATCAGCCGCGAAATTGTTTCAAGCGTAACCACGTTTGACAAAAATCTTGCGTCAATCAATGAAGACTGCGACAACGGCAAGCTCAAAGAAGTGTGGTTTAAAGAAAAAATTCAAGACGCTTGCTCCGGCATGAGCGTGAATGAATACGGCAACTATCTTGCAAATATCGACCGCGACTTGTACCAAACAAATGTACAAATGATGCGCACCATTCAAAGGCAGGACGGCGGTATCAGTCAAAATCCCAATCTTGACGGCTTTATCGCCGAACAGCAACACGTAAACGACTTCAACACGCAGGCGGCGCTTGAAAATCAATCTTACAGAGCCTATGTGCAAGCTCCAGGTGAAGGCGGTTACGCAAAAAATTCCGTCGATATCACGATAAAAGACGGCGGCAAAATTATTCATCAGTATCAAGCCAAATTCGGTAAAGACGCCGACAGAACGATTGCTATGATTAAAAGCGGCGATTACCATAATCAAAGGCTTTTAGTCCCTGCCGACCAGGTTGAGGCAGTTCAAAAGGCTTTCCCCGATAAAACCGTTACTGCTTATATTGGCGGCACCGATAAAATTTCTACTAAGTCCAACGGTCTGACAAAGGCTGATGTTAAAAAGCAACAGCTTGACGCGCAAGCGAAAAATAAAATCAAGGATACGAATTGGGACAATATAAGCACAGAAAAGGTAGCATTGAATCTCGGTCAAAACGCGTTACTTACCGGAGGGCTCGCGGCAAGAAATGCTGTAGGATTTTATCTTGCAAAAAAAATTTTGTCCGGCGAAAAAATTAATCCCAATGAAATGGTTAAAGAGGCATTGGAAACAGGCGCGGACGCGGGCGTAAAAGCGGCGGCGGCAGGTGCGTTGAAAGTTGCCAGTGAAAAAGGAATTATTTCAATGTTGCCGAAAGGTACGCCTGCAGGAATTATTGCCAATATCGCCTGCGTCGGCATTGAAAATTGCAAAATTATTTGGAAGTGCGTTAAGGGCGAAATCAGCGTTACTAAGGCGATTGACTTAATGGGACGTACCACCACTTCAATGGTTGCGGGGCTTGCCGTTGCGGCTAAAGGCGCGGCTATCGGTGCGTCTATCGGCTCCGTCATTCCAGTAGTAGGAACAGCTGTAGGCGGCTTTATCGGCGGGGCAGTCGGCTACCTTGCAGGCTCCGAAATTGGCAATGTAGTTTATGAAGGCGCGAAGAAAGTTGCGCATACTGCCAAAACCTTTGTTCAAACAGCTTACAATGCCGCTAAGTCTGTCGGCAATGCAATTGTAAGCGGCGCAAAATATGTTGCTAATGCCGTAAGCAATGTCGTCACGTCCGTTGTAAGCACCGTGAGCGATATTGGCAGTAGCATAGTTAATGGTTTCAAAAGTATTTTTAATTAAACTCGAAAGGGCGGAATACTATGGCTAAAAAAATCAGATTCTCTTTAAAATTGAACAATGTCATTGTTAATGATATTGCAGAGCTGAAAGAAAATTTCAATTTAAAAAAAGTCACCGAGTACTTTCTCGACGGCAGACTTCTCCGCTTTTTGAAAGATCGTTATAACGAAGATGTAGCTTACGAAGACTTAGCCGAAAAAATTAGTTACTTGAGCAAGGACGATAAAAATTTAGGCAAAAAAAATTTGTAAGATTTTCGGCGTTGAGTATACCGGCGAAGAATTTGACGTGGACGACATTGCACGGCAGAATGAAATTTTAGCTGTACTCAAACAGCATACGGCAGATAAAGAAATTCTTTCGCACTATAAGCAAGTCGCACTTACGCAGGAGGATTTGGCAGACCTGCTTGATGATGAAGTTACGCCTATTTATCTTTGCGGCGAACAATTTTCTATACCTCTGAGCCTTGAAAATCGCAAGTATATCGGCATTCTCGGTACGCCGAAAATTAAAATTACCGCCAAAACTGCTGAAGAATTGACGGCAAGGGGAATTACCTTTGAAAATGTAAATATGCCTGAAAACCTTTTGCCGAAACCGGAAATTGTTGAAGTTGTTCCAGGTCGCGCTATAATTGATGGCTTCCCTAATCGTCATCAGATTAGGGCGACAATGCTTCAAGGAACGTTTTCTGAGAACTCCAAGATTCGCATCTTTAGCCCCTACTCGTATCCCCATTATAATATTTATGACAACACGTATTCCCCGAATTATATTCATTACAACACGATTTCTGGTTTAGATTATAGTGGTGATACTGTTTATATTAGCCCTAGCAGTCGCTTTACAGGACTTGACAAAGGTGACATTATCGAAGCCTATGATGTTGAAGAGTCCAAATCTGAATAAAACTACTGCTTAGCAAGTTGCAATTTCATTTTCAAAATTGGCGGAGCGATTCAAAAGTTCCACAATTGCATTTTCAAAATGCGGCGTACGGATTCGTTGATTCTCTCTTCGGAAATTTCGCCGCTCTTAACCGCGTCCAAAATGCTGAGATAAACTTTTTGTTGCGCGTCGTATTCGTGACAGACAAGCGCAATATCAACGCCGGCTTTAATCGCCTTGACGCCGATATTGTCAGCGTAATTATCGGTGGCGCCCATTTGTAAATCGTCGGTAATAATAACGCCGCTAAATTTCAATTCGTCGCGCAGAAGTCCCGTGATAATGGCGGGCGAAATACTGGCGGGATTTTGATCGTCAAGCGCGGTGTACTTCAAGTGCCCCATCATCACCATAAATTTTGAATTGTCATTTTCGGCGATAACCTTTTTGAAAGGCGGCAGGTCTTCAGCGTCCAAAACTGCCTTGCTGTCCTCAATATCCGAAATGGCTTTATGCGGGTCAATCTTACTCTTGCCGATGCCGGGAAAATGTTTCAAGGTGTAGAAAAAGTTTTCGGACTCGTAACCTTTCGCGGCGCTCTCTACAAATTCAGCAACAACCTGCGGGTCTTCAGAAAAATGCCGCGTGTCTTTGCCGACGTCGGCAACCGGAGCAAAGTTTATGTTGACGCCGATTGCACGAAGATTCTGCGCGGTAAGTTTAGCGCAGTTGTAAGCCTCATTGACGTTGCCGGTTAAACCGACTTCTTGTTGTGACGGCATAACCTGCAGATCGTGTTTCATACGTGCAACCCTGCCGCCTTCTTCGTCAAGCGCGATGAACAGCGGCACTTTTTCATTTGCAACGGCGTTTAAATCCTCTGTAAACTTTTTCACCTGCGCTTTATTCTGCATATTTCTATCAAAGAAAATTATGCCGCCGAAGTGATATTGATTCAGCAAAAATTTAATATCGTCGTTCATTTCGGTGCCGTGTACGCCGATTAAAACCATTTGCCCGATTTTTTCAGTGAGCGACATTGACTTCAAAATTTCTTCTACGGGGTCGGGCTTTTCAACTTTCGCCGCAACGTTTTTGTCCGCAGGATTTTCAGCGTTGGCGAAACAGCCGCCGGTAAACGCAACAATAAAAAATATCGCCGCAATGCTTAAAATTTTTAACTTCAATTTATTTACCACCTTTTATTAGAGGTTGTTGATAAATCCAAAATTCAAAATTCAAAAAGACGGCGCGGATGTATTCGCTGCGGTCAGCCACGTCGGAATTACCGTAACCTTGTTCGTACGTTAAAGTTTGAATTACAACCAACCCTGCGAGCAACATCCGCGCCATGTTTTCTTTGCTACTTTCTTTTGCGCCAAAAGAAAGTAGATTCAAAAAATTTTTTGGATTTTATAAACAGCCCCTAGTTAATATTAAATAAATTTTAACAAAAATTTCACATTCACGCCACAAAATTTTAACGTCGACTAAAACTTTCACTTTATTTTCAAAAAGATTTATGCTAAAATTTTATAAAACTTAAAGCCGCGAGCTTAAGGCTTGGGAGGTGAAATTTTTGGCGACTTCTCAAAATGCGGTAAAAACCAATTCAACTGCGGAAGGCGAAAAGAAAAGATTTTGGAACAACGACACGGAAGCTATCATCGGCATTATGGTCGTACTTTTGATTTTGGGAACCATAAACGTATTCAGTTCGAGTTTCATCATTGCAGAGGCGGAATTTGATTCACCGTATTTTTTTCTGAAAAGACATTTGATTAACGTAGCAATAGGATTCATAGCATTCGGAATTTGTTTCAAGGTAGATTATCACAGATGGCGCGGGTTAATGCCGTTCATACTTTTATTTACGCTGATATCACTGCTGTTGGTGCTTATAATAGGTCCGACGGTAAACGGTGCGCGACGATGGTTGCCATTAGGCGTTGCACAATTCCAACCGGCGGAAATGGCTAAGCTCGTTGCAATAATGATTATGGCGGCGTACTTGGCACTGCAGGTAAAGGCTAATCGTGAGATAAAATTTTTTACGCCGCAAATCGGCATAATCGCGGTAATGACAATTTTGACAGAGCAGGAACCGGATATGGGTACGGCGTCGATAATTTTGGGCATACCGATAATTATGATAATCGTGTCAGGATTGGAAACAAAAAAAGTTTTAAAACTTCTCGGCGCGGTAATTGTCGGCGTAATACTTTTAATCCTGCGTCAACCGTACCGATTGGAAAGATTGAAAGTCACCTACGATCCATGGTCGGACGCGCAGAATTACGGCTATCAAACCGTTCAATCACTTTCGGCGATAGGCTCCGGCGAATTGACGGGAATGGGATTGGGCGTCGGCGTTTCAAAGTACGATTACTTACCTGAGGCTCATACGGATTTTGCCTTCGCGATTTTCTGTCAGGAAAACGGATTTTTAGGCGCGGTATTTGTATTTTTACTTTTCGCGGCACTGACGATTTACGCGGCGCGTGTCGCCGGTCGTGCACGTGACGAATACGGACAAATTTTATCAATGGGCATTATGGTTTTAATCGTCGGTCAAGCCGTTGCAAATTTGTTAATGGTCGGCGGAATGTTTCCTGTCGTCGGCGTACCGTTGCCGTTCATAAGTTACGGCGGCACGTCGCTGATTGTGACAATGGCGGCTATCGGTATTCTTGCCAATATCGGTCGGCTTGGGAATAGGGATTAGGGGCTAGGAGTTAGGAGCTAGTCACTAAATCACGTACAAATTTCACGGCGTCGGGGTAGCGCAGACCCGGACTTAACAAAAATAAATCTTGCGGCAGGTAGTACACCTGCTTATTTTTTATTGCGCCGATAGTCTGCCATGCGTCATTTTCGGCGATAGCTTTTTCCATATTCGATTTTATTTTTTCAATGTCGCCCATACTCGTGACAAAAATAATTTCGGGATTCTGCGCGGCAAGCGTCTCCATGCTGTACGGCGCGGCGTCGGGATTATTTTCAAGCGGCGTCATACATGCGGCAACATTTTCCCAGCCGAACATTTTTATCACGCAACCTGCAATACTGCCGTCAAGCTGTACGGTTAACCCCTGCGCGGTGCTGTGCAAAATGGCAACGCGCTTTTTTTCGTGCGGCGTACTGTCCAAAATATTTTTTATCTTCGCGTCCATTTTATTTACAATCTCGGCACCTTTATCCGTGTTGCCGGTAACCTGCGAAAAAATTTTTACCTCGCGCTTAACGTCGTCATAAGTTTTCATATTAAGTACAAGCGTGGGAATTTGATTCTGCTCCAACACGTCAAGCAACTTTTCATTCATACCTTTGTTGAGTATCACCAAGTCCGGTGCGCAGGCTAAAAGTTTTTCCACGTCAATTTGGTAGACGTGACCAATCTCGGCAATGTCTTTCGCCCAATCCGGCGTATTGGTTTTGGACGCGGGGCGCCCCACGATATTACCGCCTACTTCGTGCAACGGTTCCAAAAATGACGCTGACGTCACGGCAATGCGTTCAGGCTTTGTCTTGAGATAAATTTTCCGCCCCGCGTCGTCCTCAACTATCGCAAAAACTTTGTCCGGTACGCTTTCAACCTTTTCAGCGCCGCAACCGGTTATAAAAAAAATTGCGGCTATCAATACCGCCACACTAAAAATATTTTTCAAGCTCATTCGTCACCTTTCAACCATAATGTCGCGCGGAATTTTTTTGAACTCTATCTTATACCGCTGCAAAAATTCTTCTCCTACTGCGCAACTCTCCGCAAAAATTATGTACGAATCTGCGCGGGTTCGCATTGTCGCCAAAAAGTCATAATCCAATGCGCCTAAATGAAAATAGTACGCCTCGCCCTTGTACACGCCCATAAATGCCGCGCAGTCATCGCACGCAGGCTTTTCATATTTTGTCGCAGTTTCAGTCGCCCATACATACGCGCGTACCTGTTCAATGTCTACCGCAGGATTTATTTCATCTTCTACAAAAAGCGGCTCGCCTACCTCATAATAATCAAAACTCCCGCCCGTGCCTTCTACTTTGCCGTAACCTTCTATCACGCGCCGCACTCTTTCAGCTGTTATCGTTTCGGCGTATGGCTCCATTTCTATCAAAATAAATTTCCTACTGCCGCCGTCCGCCGCATTCAAATTTAATACCGCGTGCGCCGTCGTGCCGCTACCTGCAAATGAATCAAGCACGATTGAATTTTTGTCCGTCGCAATAGCAAATAAATTCATCAATAATTCAATCGGTTTCGGCGTATCGAAAACATTTTTGTCATCGAAAATTTCTTGCAATAATTTTGTGCCTTTTGTCGCCGTCCCGTACTTGTCGGCATTGAACCACGAATTGGGTACGGAGCCGAGCTGTTGCTGTTCACTCAAAAAAACTTTCAACTGCGGTTTGGTTTTGCCGGTCTTGCCAAAAATTATTCTGCCGTCTGCCAACAGTTCATAAAATTTTTCAGGCAAAACGCGCCAACATCTTCCTTGCGGCGGCAAAAATTCTTCACCTGTATTTGGATTTTTTATTTTGTAAGTCAAATTTGGTCTGATATTCGGCGCGTCAAACGGGTCAGCCTTCCAAGCGCCGCGCGGGTCATTATCGGGATTTGAAAATTTTGATTCGTCAACCGGCAACGGCAAAAATGCAAATTCTTTTATTGAATGCCAAAAAGCCGCATTGGAATTTTTAAGCCGCCGATTTTGTTGCCGCCGCCTTTTGGCGTATGTGATAATGTATTCGTGATTTATGCTTAAGTCTGTATCGTTTTGAAGTGACTGCCGAGATTGCCAAGGCAATGCCGTTATAAAATTCTGCGCGCCGAAAATCTCATCGCAAATCAATTTCAAGTTGGCAACTTCATTGTCATCAATGCTGATAAAAATAGCGCCGTCATCAGCAAGCAGACGCTTAAGCAGTTTTAAGCGCGGATACATCATGCAAAGCCATTTATCGTGCCGGCTGTAGTCTTCGCCTTCACGTCCGACAACTTGACCAAGCCATTTTTGAATCTGCGGGGAATTTACATTGTCATTGTAAACCCAGCCTTCATTGCCGGTGTTGTACGGCGGATCTATATAAATGCATTTAACCTTGCCTTCGTACAGCGGCAGGAGAGATTTCAGCGCAATAAGGTTATCGCCGTGAATGATTTTGTTGCCGGATGTGCCGCCGAAATTGTAACCGTGATTAAGTACGTGGTATGGAACGTGCGCGGCGTAATTTACAATTTTGTCCTTACCAAGCCAATTAAGTGTAGGCAAAAAATCTACTCCTTCCGATTACCAACGCAATTTTTTCTGCCAGCTCTGCAACTCGGCAGGACTAAGCGGCAAGTCAATTTCCTGCCCGTTGTCGTAGAAAAATTTAAATCTCACTTCCTTAGCGGCAGGGACACCTTTCAAACTTTCTTTCGGCAGACTGACGAACAATTTATTTTCGTGCTGAAATTGCAGTTGAGTTTGCCTGGTCGCGGCAGGAAGTTCAAATTCTTCGTCGTCAACATAAAGCACGGCTTGCGGAAGAAGTTTTGCGCTGTCGTAGCGATAATCCCACAAATTAAGTACGCCGCCTTCCAAGTTGCCCTTGCCGTCGCGTGAAATTTGAAAATCGGTCGCCGCGTACTCTTCAAGCGTCGCAACCTGCCTGTGATCGTAGTTCCAAACATAAAACATACCGAAAGCGCCGATGCCGATAAAGACAATGCCGAACGCTATAAAAATTTTATGTAACACTGATTTAACTCCAAAATTTTAAGCCAAATTCTACGCAGCAATTTTTTTAAAATCCACAACTACAATGTCAGTCAAAGAAAGTTTTACTTTATCGACGATTTTTTCAAGTTCGCGAATAGTTTTGCCGCTGTAAATAACTTCGTCACATTCCGAGCATTTTCTACAAGGAATGTTTCTGATAACCAAAATACATTCATCAAATTCAATTACGTCAGTTGTTTTATCGGCAAAAGTTTCTGCGCCGCATTTAACACACCTCAATTTCAACGCTCCTCCAATTTAGTTGGTAGCTGTTAATCGCTAATTCTAATTCTAATTCTAATTCTAATTCTAATTCTACATTCTTAATCCTTAATCCTTAATTCCTAAAACAAGCCGCTGATAATGCCGTCGGGCGTGATATCGATTTTTTCAGCGGCGGGACGTTTAGGCAAGCCGGGCATAGTCATAATGTTGCCGAGTAAAACTACAACAAAGCCGGCGCCGGCGGAGATTTTAACTTCGCGAACGGTGACATTAAATTTTTTCGGTCTGCCCAATTTCTTCGCGTCGTCGGAAAGTGAATACTGAGTCTTTGCAATGCAAACGGGTAAGTTGCCGAAACCGAGCTTTTCAATTTCAGCAATTTGTTTCTGCGCGGCGGGAAGGAAGTCAACTCCTTTAGCGCCGTAAATCTTTTTGGCAACGGCGGAAATTTTATCGGCAATGCTTTCATCATCTGCGTAGGTGAAATGAAAATCTTTCGGCGCGTCGAAGACTGACTCAACTGCCAACGCTAAACCGATACCGCCGACACTGCCTTCAGCGAAAACTTTTGAACGAGCGAACTTTACATTTTTATCCGCGCAGAAAAGTTCGACTGCCGCAACTTCCTCATCAGTGTCGGTAGGAAAATCATTCAGCGCAACTACGGCAGGAAGTCCGAAGCCTTGAACGTTTTCAATATGCTTTTCAAGATTTTCAAGCCCGCGTTTCAGCGCTTTGACATTCGGCTTGGCAAGTTCATCTTTAGTAACGCCGCCATGCATTTTCAACGCGCGAATTGTGGCAACGATAACAACGGCGTCGGGACGCAGACCGCTTAACCGGCATTTGATATCCAAAAACTTTTCAGCGCCTAAATCTGCGCCGAATCCCGCCTCCGTGACAACAACGTCGGCAAGTTTAAGCGCGTACTTAGTCGCCATGACCGAGTTACACCCATGCGCAATGTTGGCAAAGGGACCGCCGTGAATCAGAGCGGGAGTGCCTTCAAGCGTCTGCACCAAGTTAGGTTTAATCGCGTCTTTCAAAAGCAACGCCAATGAGCCGGTAACCTTTAAATCGTCGGCAGTTATCGGTGCGCCGTCGACATTGTACGCCACAATAATTTTTCCGAGCCGTGATTTTAAATCTGCAAAGTCATTTGAAAGACAGAGTATCGCCATCATTTCTGACGCAACGGTAATGTCAAAGCCGCTTTCACGCGGTACGCCGTTCGTCTTGCCGCCTAGACCTACAATGACATTTCTCAAGGCGCGATCGTTTAAATCTAAAACTCTTTTCCATACAACGCGGCGAACGTCAATTTTCAATTCGTTGCCTTGATGCAGGTGGTTATCCAAAACTGCGGCAAGAAGATTGTGTGCGGTGGTAAGCGCGTGAAAATCGCCGGTGAAATGCAGGTTAATATCTTCCATAGGTACAACCTGCGCGTAGCCGCCGCCAGCCGCGCCGCCTTTTATGCCGAAACACGGACCGAGACTGGGTTCACGCAGTGCGACACAAACTTTTCTGCCGAGTCGGTTTAAAGCGTCGGCAAGTCCGATTGAAGTTGTAGTCTTGCCTTCACCTGCGGGAGTCGGTGTTATCGCCGTCACCAAAATTAATTTGCCGTCGTCATTATCCTTTACGCGGTTCCAAACGTCCGCGCAGATTTTAGCTTTGTACTTGCCGTAAAATTCTAAGTCGTCATCAGTCAAGCCCAACTTTGCGCCGATAGAATTTATTTTTGAGATTTTAGCTTGTTGAGCAATTTCAACGTCACTTAACATTTTAATCACCTCATTAGTTTTTAGCTTAGAGCTTAGAGCTTGGAGCTTGGAGCGGTTATCACCATATCAACATTCACGTCAAAACTGTCAGCCGGTACGCTGTCGACAAGTTGACAATCGTACGCCAGCGCAATTTTTTTCGCATTAACCGCGCGTGCCAAAAATTTATCATAAAAGCCGCCGCCTTTGCCGAGCCTGTGTCCGTGCTTATCGAAGGCAAGACCCGGCGTTATCACGCAGTCAATTTTTTCTGCGTCAACAAATTTTCTCACGTCACTTTTAACCGTTGCAATGCCGTAAGCGCCGACTTCAAGCGAATTGAAATTCGGCAACGTCGCCGCAGTCATTTCACCCGCCGCAATGAACGGTACGGCTAAAATTTTTTCATCTGCAAATGCCGCCGTAAAAAATTCGTGGAGCTGAATTTCGTCAGGCATTGAAAGGTATGCCATGATAATTTTCGCGTCACGGTAAACGGGTAGCGCCAAAAATTTTTGTATGACTGCGCGGCTTAAATTTAATTTTTCGTCCGGTGAAAGTTTTGCCAGCCGCGATTTTATTTCACGCCGCAATAATTTTTTTCGTGCTATGATATCCTCCGCCATAAAAATTTCCTCACTAATCGGCGTCTTCATCAAGCGTCTCAATCAGAAAGCTTACGGGACGAAAACCGTCATTGCAGGATATCATTGCGGATTTCGGATTTTTCATCCAGCCGCTGTAAAAATTTTCGGCGCCGTGCGACAGAGCCATAACAAAGGCGGACATACTCTCCCACGCACTTTCGCAAAAACCTTCGGGCCGTTGCCAGCCGTTTGCAATGAAAACCTGCCCTTCCTCAACCGTGCAAGCATTTTCAATGGGATTTTCGTAGCGGTCAATCAAATCTTGGTGACAAGTTTTTTTAATCACGGTAATTTTTATTTTTTTCATTTCACATACCATTCACGTGTAGAATGATTAGCCGCGTACGTCACGCCTTCCAACAGGTAACCGACATTCGCAGTGCCTTCTACACGCAGACTTCCGCCGTCAGCAAAGTTTAAATTCACGCTGTTTGCCGTAATTTCCGCCGCTGAAATTTGTCCCAACGTGACGCCGAGAAGGTTCACAATATCATTGTCACCGGCATTTTGAATCACGTCAATGCCGCTACCCATAGCGAAGAAAAATTCATCTCTACCGTCGCCGCCTACCAACGTATCAGCGCCGCCGTTCGCTCCCCATAAGCTTGAGCCGACGTCATTGGCGTAAATTATATTTGCCGCGTGATCCATACCAATCATAATTTCAACCGCGTCATTTTTACTTCTGCCGTCAATCGTGCCGCCGTTCGACGCAACGTAAGAATACGCGGCAAGGTCACCGTTTGCAAAACCGTAGCTGATATATTTATCACGCGCATTTTGAATTTCAAGTTGCCCGTTGCTCGAATTAATATAAAAACTATTTCCGTTCAAGTCAATGCCGCGATATTCGCAGTTGAGATTAATTTTGTCGCCTTCGGTATAGTCGGAAATGGTTTGATAGCCGCCGCTGTAAACATAGACAGTTGAAGTGGAAGGCGCAAGATATTCATCGGGAAAAATCATGGTCAAGCCTTTGTAGTAGTAGTCGGATGAAGGCAGTACCCAACTTGAAGGCTCTGTACTTTCCGGTACAACGTCAGTATAAGTTTTATAATCGCCGCCGCCCGCGTCGTAGCCGGTTATTGCGCCGCTGTCGCCAACGTCCCAAACATTTGTCCACGTCGTACGTGTAGTGTTGCCTTCCGTGACGGTTTGTTCATCGGTCTTAACCCAGCCGCCTACGTCAATGTCGGCAACTGATTTTAAAAATCTGTCGGCGTCATCGTCACTGCTTATGTCGTAGCTTTCAACCATGTCAGCGAAACTTGAAATTAAATCGTCTTCACTTGTAAAAAGTCCGTTCGACGCATGGTAAATTGCGCTGTCGTAGCTTGACTGCTTACCGCCATTCGCGGCTAAGTACGTCATTAAATCTTTCATGACTTGAACAACATCTTTGCCGAATGTGTCATTGGTAGTTTTGGCAAGGTAGCGCAGAAGCATGTAACCTGCCGCGTAATCGTACTGCGAAGAGTAATATCCTTGATAAACGCCGATTAAAGTCGACGTGCCGTTTCTTAAAAGCGTGCGCATATTTGCATAGGTGCTGTCGCCGCCGCCGGTAAGATCCGCCGAACCTTCTTTGAAGTAGCCCGGCAACTCACTGAAGTACGCGATATTCGCCTGCATAACGGAATGGGTCAGCTCGTGCGACATTGTAACATCAAAGGGGCTGATATTATTTTCAAGCGCGCCGCTTGCGTCAGTCGTATCAATGCCACTGCAACGCGACATATTTACGTTAAGCGTCAAGTCAAATGCCTTGCCGTCACTTTCGTAGTACTGATAGCCCGCCGTCGCCAAATTTGATTCACTGCCGTTTTCAACGAAGTTCAAAGTAATTTCGTGCGTCGAGGCGCTGTTGCTTTGAAAACTCAAGCCGTATGAATTTTCAATGAGGTCAAGGCACTGTTTCATCCATTCATT
>CAMJNB010000003.1 GCA_946407175.1 uncultured Selenomonadales bacterium
AACGCAACGGCTTTGTCATTCAAGTTGACTATTATCTTTTGGAGCAGACTTGTAAATTACAGCGCCAACGTCTTGACGAAGGCAAAGAGGTTGTGCCGATTTCCGTCAATCAATCGCGCCTGCATATGACTGAAGAAGGTTACCTTGAAAAAATGCAGACGATTGTTGACACGTACAATTTACCTGCAGGTTTAATTGAATTGGAAGTTACAGAAACTATGTTCGGTGATTTCGACGCGAAGGCGGGTCAGCAAAATGCTGAATATATCATTCGCGAACTGCATAAAATGGGATTCAGTGTTTCGGTTGACGATTTCGGCTCCGGCTACTCATCGTTCATGATGCTCGGTTCATTGCCTATGGACGTTATGAAAATTGACAGATCTCTTTTAACCGGCGCCGATAAATCTCCGCGTATGCGTGATATTTTAAGAAACGTTATAAATCTCGGTCACGCGCTGGAAATGAAAGTTTTGTGTGAAGGCATTGAGACGAAGGAGCAGGAAGACCTTTTGCTTGAATTAGGTTGTTACTACGGGCAGGGATTTTTGAACGCCAAACCTATGCCGGTAGGTGACTTCATAGAATTTTTTGAAAGACGTAATGCAGAAGTCAAGGCGTCGGCAGTTTGATTGAATTAGCCTTTAGCTATTGGGGCCATTAGCTATTAAAGACTAAAAGCTAACCGCTAATTAAAAACGAAAGAGGTGAGGACATTGGATACCAACTCTTCCGAAGAAAGGCATAATAAAAAAACCGTTATAGGCGCGGCGCTGGGTGGAATTATTCTTGCGGCAGTGTTGATTTTCACGGGCATTTGGATTAGTCGCACTACGCAACTAAGCACAAATGAGGCGGTTCATTCCGTCAGCAGGTACTACCTTCAGCAATTAGCCGGACGCTGTAGACACGTTGTCGAATCAAAAATGGATAACGCCGTACTTGACGTTAAGCACGCGCTTGCAACTATCGACGCGGCAAATTTACAAAGTGTCGGAAGTTTACAGCGTTGGATTGCAAAAATGGAAGTTATCTGCGACACGAAGGAATTAGCCTTGCTCTGCCGTAACGGTTCGCTTTACACTGCGCGGGAAGTAACGCATATTGTTGAGGTGCATAATAAACCGAAGGTTGACATTAAAGACAGTGAAATTGTAATTCCCATTCCGGTCGACGGCATAGACTTTCAAGGCACGCAAATTTTCACCGCGTACACGAAACTTGATTTAGGTGAAACGATTGACGAAAAGGCAATGCCCATGTGCGCGGCGGACGATATTATTTGCAATTTTTATGCGAAGGACGGCAAGGCTTTAACGCCGTTTATGAATGAGGTTTTTCCCAACACTGAAAACTTATTTGACGCAGTGAAAACTTTACAATTCACCGACGATGAATCCTTTTCGACATTGCAAAAGGATTTTGAAAACGGCGCAACGGGAATGACTTCATTCATTGTGGACGGCAAGGAAACATTGCTTTTCTACGCGCCGATTAAAAATACCGATTGGATTTTAACCTGCTTTGTTCGTGAAAATAAAATCGGTGACCAAATTGCCGGTATCAGCCAAGAGATGCTTGACCGCAGTACGATTCAAATTGTGTTGACAATAATCATAATGATGATAATCTGCGCGTTTTTGATAAAGCAGGCGCGGCGTACGTCACAGCTCATGCACGAAAAAGAAATTGCAGAAATGGAAAGCCGCGTTAAGCATGAAGAAATGGAAGAAAAATTGGCGTTGCAGAATAAAATTTTGGAAGAGGAAAGACGGCATCACCGACAAGATGAAATGATTCGCGCGTTGAGTTCCGACTACCGCACGGTTTACCATTACAATTTGGATACGGACGAAGGTATTTGCTACCGCTCGACGCCGGGCATAAGCAGTTACAATGAAGGCGACGTTATACCTTCATTCAGCGAATTTATGCGCCGATACATTGACCAATACATAACGCCGGTTGATAAAGCCGACACTGCCAATTTTATCTCCACTAAAAATTTGAAAGAGCGGCTTAAAACCGAAAATATAATCTCACATACCTTCCTTGCGACGCGCGACGGCAACAGCTACTACGCAATGATTAGAGCGGCACGCATTGACGATTCAGCTGAAATTCACGCCGTAGGTATCGGCTTTGCAAATGTCGACGAACAGACGCGCGAGGCTATGGCGAAAAATAAGGCGTTGGCATTGGCGCTTGAACAGGCGCAACAAGCTAATATCTCTAAGACGACTTTCCTTTCCAATATGAGCCACGACATTCGTACGCCTATGAACGCGATTATCGGCTTTACGACAATGGCGCTTAGAAATTTTGATAACCAAATTCAAGTCAAAGATTCGCTGGAAAAAGTTTTAACGTCCGGCAAACACCTTTTAGGCTTGATAAATGACATTTTGGATATGAGCCGCATTGAAAGCGGTCGCGTAGAAATTCAAGAGGAAGATTGTAACCTTTCCGAGTTGGTTCACAGTCTTATACACATTATTCAGCCGCAGGTTACCGCGAAAGAGCAAAGTTTTCAGATTGACGCCGTGCAGATTCAAAATGAAGATGTCATGGCTGATAAGCTGAAGATAAACCAAATTTTGATAAATCTTTTAAGCAACGCGATTAAGTACACGCAAGCTACAGGCACAATTACGTTTACCATTGTTCAGCATAAATCCGAAAAGAAAGGTTACGCCGCGTACGACTTTCACGTAAAAGATAACGGCATGGGTATGAGCGAAGAATTTTTAAAACATATCTTTGACCCGTTTGAACGCGAGGCGACAAGTACAAAATCCGGCATTCAAGGCACCGGCTTGGGTATGACTATCACTAAGAAGATGGTTGACCTTATGGGCGGCAAAATCAGCGTCACGAGTAAGAAAGGTGAAGGCAGTGAATTTATCGTCACGCTGGAATTGAAACTCAGCAACAACGTCCCGCAAATTCAAGTAAGCAACCTTGAAGGCTTGCACGTGCTTATTGTTGACGACGATTTTCATACCTGCGATTCGCTTACAGAAATGCTTAACAAAATCGGTATGCGCAGTGAGTGGACGACTTCGCCGCGTGAAGCTATCTTCCGCACGAAGAAGGCGATTAACGACAAAGACCCGTTCAGCGTTTACATTGTGGATTGGCTTATGCCGGAGCTTAACGGCGTTGAAACAGTCCGGCAAATTCGTCGCGTTGCAGGTGACGGCGCACCGATTATAATTCTTACGGCGTACGACTACACGGACATTGTTGACGAGGCAAAGGCGGCAGGCGTTACTACCTTCTGTACAAAGCCGCTGTTCCCTTCGGATTTGAAAAAGGCTTTATCTCGCGCAGTAAGTCACGTCGAGGAAGAAGAGACTACGGACGAATTAGCGGAGACCAGCTTTAAAGGCAAGCGCGTCTTGTTGGTTGAGGACCTTGAAGTTAATCGCGAAATTGCAAAAATGGTTTTGTCGGAAATGGAATTGGAAATTGACGAGGCGCCGGACGGTACAGACGCGGTTGAAATGTTTAAAAAGGCGTCACCGAATTACTACGACGCGATTTTAATGGATATTCAAATGCCGCAGATGAACGGCTACGACGCTACTCGTGCCATTCGCCGACTTGACCGCGCAGATTCAAAAACCGTGCCGATTATCGCGATGACTGCCAATGCCTTCGACGAGGATAAAAATAACGTGCTTGAGGCGGGTATGAATGACCATATTGCTAAGCCGCTTGACATTCCGAGTTTGCTTGCGACGCTGAAAAAGTATTTAAGTTAGATTAGAGCTTAGAGCTTAGAGCTTGGAGTTTGAGATTAAATATAAAAGGAGACAGTGAAAAATGGCAATGATTGACAATGACGACAAAAATTTGGTGGAGAAAAAAATTTCAAGCGAAAATGTTTTTGAAGGCGTGTTGTTGCACGTGCGCAAAGATGACGTCGAACTTCCCAACGGTCATAAAGCCGTGCGTGAATGGATTGACCATCCCGGCGCGTCTTCGGTAATTCCACTTTTGCCTGACAATCAAATTATTTTGGTACGGCAATATCGCTACCCCGTCGGAAAAGTCACGCTTGAAGTTCCTGCCGGCAAGCTTGACCATGCGGGTGAGGACCCTTTAATCTGCGCGGAACGTGAACTTTCTGAAGAGACCGGCTACACGGCGGGGAAAATTTGGAAACTTACGACCATTGCCACGACGGTAGGATTTTCAAACGAAATAATTCACCTTTACGCGGCGTCGGACTTAACGGCGGGCAAGCAACACCCCGATGACGACGAATTTATTAACGCGGTGAAAATTCCCTTAACTGCCGCACTGCAACTTGTTGAAACGGGAAAAATTATCGACGCCAAGTCTATCATTTCCATTTTAATGTTGGCGCAACAGGTTTTTCATAAAAAGTAACGTGTTAATCTGATTAAAACTGAAAAGCAGAGAGAGGTTTTTAAATGTTAGATGATTTTGGAGGATATTTAATTCACCTGATAGTGTCACTGCCCGGCATTATAATTGCAATGGTGATTCACGAATGGGCGCACGCAAGAGTAGCCTACGCGCTGGGAGATTACACGCCGAAATTGGACGGCCGCTTAACATTAAATCCTGCGGCGCATGTAGATTTAATCGGCTTGTTAATGTTATTTCTCGTACATTTCGGCTGGGCAAGACCGGTAAGAATAAACGCAAATAATTTCAGTGACCCGCGCAGAGACGATATTTTAGTTTCAGTGGCGGGACCTGCGTCAAATTTACTCATAGCGTTTTTGACGATGGTTGTATGGGTAGTGTTGCTTAGGTTTGGCGTACAAATGTCCGAAGGCGCGGCGTCGGTAATGCATTTTATTATGATTATCAACATAAACTTTGCGATATTCAATATGTTGCCGATACCGCCGCTGGACGGTTCGCACATTTTGAGAAATTTATTGCCGTATGAATTGGCGTACAAGTTCGCGCAACTTGAACGCTACAGCTTGATTATTTTGATAGTTTTATTGATGTTCCCGACGGCTTTAAATTACGTCTTTATACCGTTGCAAAGATTGATTCTCGGCATTTTCAATGCGATTATCGGAATATTTGTGTAGTTAGATCGCTAGTTGATAGATCGATAGATCGATAGATCGATAGATCACTAGTAACTAGCAACTAAAAGAGGTTTTATAGTGGAATTAACTTTTACTGAAATTTTAAAGACAATAATAATCGGCATTGTCGAAGGTCTCACGGAATGGCTGCCGATATCTTCAACCGGTCATATGATTTTGGTTGACGAATTTATACAGCTCGACGTGACAAAAAGTTTTATGGATATGTTTCTTGTCGTGATTCAACTCGGCGCAATAATGGCGGTTGTCGTGCTGAATTTCGGCAAGCTTAATCCGTTTTCGCCGTACAAATCAACCGTGCAACGTCAACAAACTTTTCAGCTCTGGTACAAAGTCCTTGTGGCGTGCATACCCGCCGCAGTGATAGGGATTGCCTTCAATGACTACATGGAAGAACATTTTATGACGGCGCCGGTAGTTGCGGGCGCGCTGATTTTTTACGGCATACTGTTTATTATCGTGGAGCATTGGAACCGTTACCGCACGCCGCGTATCTACAAGCTGGAGCAACTTGACTACAAAACCGCGCTGATAATCGGCATTTTTCAAGTACTGTCACTTGTACCCGGCACTTCGCGCAGTGGCTCAACGATTTTAGGCGGCATAATTTTTGGCACTAATCGCGTCGTTGCGGCGGAGTTCACATTTTTTTTGGCGATACCGGTAATGTTCGGCGCAAGCCTTTTGAAGTTGGTGAAGTTCGGCTTTAATTTCAATGCGGCAGAATTTGTAATTTTAGTCGTCGGCATGACAACGGCGTTTATCGTGTCAATTATGTCAATAACGTTTTTGCTTAGATACATTAAGAAAAATGACTTCACGGCGTTCGGCTGGTACAGAATTATTTTAGGCATAATCGTGCTGGGATATTTATTCTTGATAGGAGACCCTGTTTGATGAAAGTTTTTGTAGGGCTCGGCAATCCCGGCAGAGAGTATGCGGCGACGAAACATAACGTCGGCTTTATGCTGGCGGACAGACTTGCCGCAGATTTAGGCGCCGAAAGTTGGCGTGACAATTTCAACGCGCAGGTTGCCGAAACTTTTTTTGAAGGCGAAAAAATTTTAATCGTCAAGCCGCAAACTTTTATGAATGCAAGCGGCGAATCTGTCGGACCGCTTACAAATTTTTATAAAGTCTACACTGAAAATTTAATCGTGGCGCATGATGATATGGATTTGCCGGCAGGTAAAATTAGGCTTAGACCTTCCGGCAGTGGCGGCGGACATCACGGCGTTGAATCGATAATTCAATTTCTAGGCGGTGCAAAAAATTTTCCGCGCGTACGAATCGGCGTCGGTCGTCCTCCCGCAGGTTGGACGGTAAACGGTCACGTGTTAAGTCCTTTCAATGACGAGGACGCCGAAAAAATTGCGACGGCGCTTGAAACGCTTGTACCTGCCGTTAAATGCATTTTTACTGACGGCATTAATCAGGCGATGAATAAATTTAATCCGAAGAAAAATAAGCTACCGGCTACAAGCTACGAGCTACCGGCTAAAATGGAGGTAATTCAAAATGATGAGAGTATTACTTGCTGAAGATGACAAACGGCTTGGCAGATTAATTGAATATATGTTGACGCAAAACCGCGTGCAGGTAGAATGGATAACTAACGGCGCGGACATTTACGAATACGCAATGTACTCTGAATACGACATTTTGATTTTGGATTGGATGATGCCGAATGTTTCAGGCATTGACGCTTGCCGTGCACTTAGAGATGCAGGCTACGAAAAGGCGATTTTAATGTTGACGGCGAAAGATACGATTGAAGACCGCGTTACCGGCTTGGACGCGGGCGCCGATGATTATCTTGTAAAGCCATTTGAATTTGAGGAACTTTTGGCGAGACTTCGTGCACTCGGCAGACGCAGCAGTCAAAAAATTCAGCAGGAAATTGTAGAAGTCGGCGAATTTACTTTGAATCGTACCACCAAAGTTTTGAAAAAGAAAAATCAAGTCATACAACTTTCACCGCGCGAATTTCAGCTGTTCGATTTACTTTCGCAAAATTTAGGCGTTGTAGTGCCGCGTGAAATTATTTTGGACAGAATTTGGGGACTTGAACGCGATATCACGTCGAACAACATTGATTCGTACATGAAGATTTTGCGTAAGAAGTTGAATGAGGTTGACGGCAGTATTTCGATTAAAACGGTGCGCGGAATTGGTTATCGCCTTGAAGCATGAGTTTAGCTGGTAGCTGGTAGCGAGTAGCCGGTAGCACGTAGCCGGTAGGGGTTAGTAGAGTGGAAATTTTCAGAAGCAGTCGTCTGCGCTTGACGCTGGTGTATTCAACAATCATGGGGATTTTTTTAATCCTGCTGATTTTTTTGGTGCACGTGTCAATGGATTGGTCAATGTTTTCAGAGCAGGCGCAAGAACTTTCGGACGCGGCAGACGAAATTGCCGAGACGCAAGCTTACCACCTGCGCCACCCCAACACGACCGTTGATGAAAATCGCTACTACAAAAATACCAACGACCGATTATTTTTTTACATCTTCACGACGGAAGGGCAACTGCTTGACTTTGTGCGCGCGTCATTTCGCATTGAACCTTTTGTATTGGAATTTATGACGCCGGAAAAATTTCAAAAAGCCGAAGTACAAGTCTTCAACCTGCCGAGTGAATCGGGACGCCTTATAAACGTGATGATGACTACAAAAATTATTCAGGTCGGCGACGTCGAACAGAGAATTTACGTCGGCAAAGACGTGACGGCGCTGTATTCCGGTCTGCGCAAGGCAACATACATGCTTGTAATTTTAGGCATAATCGCGTTGGCAGTGGCGTCCTTCTTCGGTCACGTAATGGCGGGACGTGCGATAATCCCGCTGAAAGAGGCGTACGACAAACAAAAACAATTCGCCGCCGATGCGTCACACGAACTGCGTACGCCGCTTGCCGTAGTCATGGCGTCCGCCGATTTACTTTTGGCAGATCCTTCAATTAATAATCCGTTTTTGAAAGAGGTTATCGGCGACGTTAAAAGCGAAGTTAAAAAAATGTCAAAACTTGTCAGCGATTTATTGATGGTTGCACGCAGTGACAATAACGCGCTGAAAGTTAAAATTCAAGAGGCGGACTTGGGTAAAATTTTGACGCAAAACGTACGCATGATGAAACCGCTTGCCGAGAAAAAAGGAATTTTGCTGACCGGCGAAGGGTTCAGAAAAATTATAATTCGGTGTGACGAACAGAAGATTAAGCAGTTAATTTTGATTCTCGTCGACAACGCGATTAAGTACACGCCGAGCGGCGGCAGTGTAGTTGTTCGGTTTGACGGCGAAGACGAACAGAAAGTTATTTTTTCCGTGTCGGACAGCGGCATCGGCATTGCGCCGGAGGATAAAGATAAAATTTTTGAAAGGTTTTACCGCGTTGACAAAGCACGTTCACGCGAAATGGGCGGCAACGGCTTGGGACTTTCAATCGCTACCGAAATTTTACGCCTGCACGAAGGGCAAATTTTTGTGGACTCGGAATTGGGTCAAGGTACAAAGTTCACCGTCGAATTAAAGCGAACTATCGATAAATAAAAAAACAGCCACTCAATTATGAGCGGCTTTTTAATTTCAGCTACCGGCTAAAAGCTACCAGTTACCTGCTAATAGCTAAATTAAATTAAACCATTCGGTAAAATTTTTTTCTTCGTCGAACGGAATCAATTCACCGATTTTCGGCGTCAGCAGTTTGTAAGATTTACCTGCACTAGCCGCAATTAAATCGTTGTAAGGTTCATTCCACGCATGACGTGCAAGCGGAAATTTGGCGGAGTGAATCGGTACAACTTTTTTTGCGCCGATATCAACCGCCGCGTCCGCAGTTTCATTCGGCAGACAGTGAATCGCGTGCCAATCCAAATTATATTGCCCGTTTTCCATAAAGGCGAAATCAAAGCCGCCGAATCTCTTTCCAATGTCTTTGAAGTGCGAAGAGTAGCCGCCGTCGCCACTGCAGAAAACTTTTTTATTCGGCGTCACGAAGGCAAAGGCGCACCATTCAGTTGGATTTTGCGTAGTAAATCTGCCGGAAAAATGTTGGCTCGGTAATATCGTAGCTTTAAAGTCCGCGCCGAAATCTGCGGTAGTGAACCAATCTTCCTCCACGATATTGGCAACGTCAAAACCCCATTGCTCAAAATATTCACCGACGCCTAACGGACAAAGTACGCGCTTAACTTTCGGCTTAAGTGCCATGATTGACGGGTAGTCAAGGTGATCCCAATGGTCATGAGTTATCGCAAGAATGTCAATCGGCGGGAAATCTTCTGCCGCGTAAATGTTACTGCCGTCGAACGCGCGATTTATAAAAAATATCGGTGAGGCATACGGCGAAAAGACGGGATCAAGTAAAATTCGGCGTCCGGCAAGTTGCAGGTAAATTGTCGAATGTCCCATCCATACCGCGCAGTTTTGCTTAGGGTCAAGCGTGAGTAAATTTGTTTTTTCACTCGGCAAGGGCTTAGGCGGCTTGAGTGCTGATTTATCGCCTAAAAGCCATTTAACCATGTTGACAATGCGCGGTTCTTTTTTCTGCGCCTCTTCGGACATAACTTGTACCGGCGTCAAACATTCAAAATGGTCAGTGAAGTAATGCGGTGACGCCAAAATTTTTTGCAGTCTGTCACCTGCGGGAAGTCTGCCGAATTCCGGTCGATTCACGAAATAAAAAGCGCCGCCGCCTGCCGCCGCCGTTACGCCGACTAAGCCGATTAATGCATTGCGTAAAAAATTTCTGCGGTTCATTTCCACTCTAATTTATCATACTCCGCCGCGTCGACCGGTTCGCACCATTCAGTAGATTTTTCAACGCCGTCAACTTCAACCGCCAAATGTTGAAATGCGGAATCTTTAGCCGCGCCGTGCCAATGCTTGACGTTAGCAGGAATATGTACCACGTCGCCGGGCTTTAACGCCTGCGCAGGTTTACCCCATTCTTGATACCAGCCGCGACCGTACGTCACAAGTAGCATTTGTCCGCCGCCGCTTTTCGCGTGATGTATGTGCCAATGGTTACGGCAAGCAGGTTCAAAAGTCACGTTGCCGATAACAACTTGGTCAAGCGAAATCATATTTAGGTAACTCGTGCCGTCAAAGTACTGCGCGTAGTTGACGTTTTCGCCGCCGACGGGAAAGATACTCTGCGCGGTAATTTCTTCTAAAGTCATTTTGTCTGCCATAAAATTTTCCTCTACAATCTAAAAGCTAAAAGCTTAAAGCTGTAAGCTACTCTCCATAAACTTCTTTAGCCAAACGGAAAGCCGCCCATGCCTTAGGCCAGCCCGCATAAAAGCCGAGTTGCGTAATGACTTCTGCCATTTCTTCTTTCGTGACGCCGTTTTTCTTCGCGTTTTCAAGGTGATACTTAAATGAACTGTCGGTAATGCCCATGCTTAAAAGCGCCGTGACAGTGATTAAACTTCTGTCACGAAGAGAAAGTTTATCGTTGCGCGACCAAACTTCGCCGAAAAGAATATCATCATTGTAGCGCGCAAAGTCAGGTGCAAATTTACCAAGTGCGTCACGACCCGCAGTCTGTACGACTTTCACGGGAGCTTTTTTTTCATTGTCCACGTCTTTTGCCTCCGATGCTGAAAAATTTGTTACAAACAATCCTGCGACGAGTGCCGCCGTCAAAAATTTTTTAAGCACAAAATTCACCTCGACAAAATTATATTCTGCGAAAAAAAATATTTCAAGTAATTTTTCAATGCGGCGTGACTGCTTGTCTTTACGCGGCATTTGCGTTAAGATTAGTTGTTAGCTGGTAGCTGGTAGCGGTTAGCTGGTAGCTTGTCATTCTTAATTCTTAATTCTTATGGCGGGGTGGAGTTTTTGTCGGACGAAAAATTAAATTGGCTTATACTTGCCGAAAAATTTGCGGCAAGCGGCAATCCACATTCAATGCGCGGCGTTGCACGTGAACTTTTCGACCTTGACAAAAAATCTGCAGACGGTCCCGCAATTATGGCAGAGGCGGCGCTATATCTCGGAATTTTGGAAGAATCTGAAATTCTTGCACGTGACGCCTTGACGCTTGATAAAAATAATCTGCGCGCACGCTTTGTGTTAGGCGGCGTTGCGGCGGAGAAATTTAACCTTATCGACGAACTGAAACTTTTGAAAGGCGTTATTGACGACGCGCATAAAATTTTGGACGACTTTAACTCCCGCGAACACGGCGGCAGATTTAAAATTCTTTATTCCGATGACAAAAAAATTTCCGAAGACGACAAGAAAATTATTTTGCTGACTAAGACTACTTTGTATAAGGCGCTGTGTTTAATTTCAAACGGTCTCTACCTTTCCGGCGACCCATTTTCAGCGTCAAATGCTCTACGTGAGGCAAGCGGCTTGACTAAGGACAACGAACAGGCGGCGGAAATTTATTCAAAGCATTTATTTTTACGTAACTACCGTGAAATTTCGCCGTACAAAGTCAAGCAGGCCGCGCAGAAGTACGACAGCTTTTTTGCAAGCGTCACGAAATTTTCAAATGACGGCATAAACTACGCGCCGGATAAAAAATTGAAAATCGGCTACATTTCGCCGGACTTTCGCCAACACGCCGTTGCAAATTTCATACTGCCGCTTTTAAAAAATTACGACGCAAAAAATTTTGCTGTTACCTGCTATCAAACCGGTAAAAGAGATTTCGTCACGGATAAGCTGAAAAAATTAAAAGTCACGTGGCGCGATGTCAGCAAGTTGCCGGTACAAAAAATCGCGCAGATTATTCACGACGACCGCATAGATATTTTAGTTGACCTTGCGGGACATTCGCAAAATAATTCACTGCCGGTGTTAGCGAGAAAGCCCGCGCCGATTCAAATTTGTGCGATAGGTTAC
The DNA here is from genome assembly GCA_946407175.1 of uncultured Selenomonadales bacterium. The sequence continues at coordinate 11,960 of CAMJNB010000003.1, forward strand.
ACGGCGACGACGGGACTTAAGGCGGTTGACTATTTTTTATCGGATCATATCTGTATGCCGGAGCAAGGTGATCCGCCGGATTTCACTGAAAAAATTCTGCGCGTCGGCGGTTGCCATTTGTGCTACACGCCGGGACTGATTCGCGATATACCTGCGGCGGGAGTGCATGCGCCGGTTTTGAAAAACGGCTATGTCACCTACGGCAGTTTTAACAATTTTGCTAAGGTGAGTGACAGCGTTTTATATGCGTGGCGTGCGATTTTGGAGGATATGTCAACTGCGCGGCTGGTGATTAAAAGTAAACTTTGCAGTATCGACAGCGGTTTAGAGATTTTGAATGAGCGGCTTAAGAAAATGAGTTTTCCGCTTGACAGAGTGGAACTTCGTCCGTACAGCAAGGATTATCTTGAACAGTACCGCGACATTGACATTGCGCTTGACACATTTCCATACACCGGAGGATTGACGACGTGCGAGGCGTTGTATATGGGCGTGCCGGTTATTTCGGTGCGCGGCAAGTCTCACGGTTCGCGTTTCGGCTCATCAATTTTGACCGCCGCAGATTTAACCGAGCTTATTGCGATTAATCCAATGGGGTACATAAAAAAAGCCGTGCAAGTCGGTCAGCGCATTGAGTTTATCGCCGGCTATCACGCGGGACTGCGCGAACAGCTTTTAAAGTCACGGCTAATGGACGCGGAAAGTTATATGCGTGATTTAGAAAAGTGTTATCGTGACATTTGGCAACGGCACTGCAAAAAAATTTCCGAGCAACAGCGTTTCGGACGTTTGAAGTTAATCGCAGAATTTGATTCACATTAAAAAAAATCGGCGCGGATGTTTGAATCAATGCGTAAGGCGTAATGGAATGAAGAATTAAAACTCAAAAAAGACGGCGCGGATGTATTCGCTGCGGTCAGCCACGTCGGAATTACCGTAACCTTGTTCGTACGTTAAAGTTTGAATTACAACCAACCCTGCGAGCAACATCCGCGCCATGTTTTCTTTGCTACTTTCTTTTGCGCCAAAAGAAAGTAGGTTCAAACCGCCAAAAAAAAGTAAATCCTAAGCCAAAGAAAAAGTAAATCCTAAAAATCTTAGTCATGCATAAAAATTTGAATTAGTCAACACATACTAGAGCTTACAAAAATTTTAAAGTCCTGCAGATAAGCAGGATTTTTTTTATTCTGCGTTTAATTAAATCGAAATTATAAATTTTAATGTTTGTGCCGAATTTATTTCAGCACAGTAAGAAGGGGGAAAATTTATGGAAGGCATAAATTCAGAAGTAATTACGCGCCTGCGAGAAATTTTCACGACAATGGAAGTATCGCGCGTAAGATTAAGACCTATTTTAGCTGATATAGCCGCGTCTATCGATAAAGGATTTTTCATAGACGCAGATTCAGAAGAAGTCAACATACTTTTAAAACAAATTTTAGAGGCGCAGGAAAAATTTTCTACGGTCGAACAGACAAAACGCGCGGCATCATTAGGTAACATGGAGCAGGTTGAAAAAGCCCTTGCAACATTGGAACAAAATTCAAAACGCGAAGAATTAACGCAGATACTTTCAAAAATTGCAACCATAATTTTAGATTCGACAGATGAAAAAATGAAACAGTCTCTGCGTCAAGTTCAACTGCAGGCAGAGCACCTTAAAAACAAAGCCGGTAAAACCGACACGGCTAATGTCGCAAACTTTTTTAAGCAGGCAGAAAGATTCGTGTTGCTTGACGAAATTGTTTCAAGCAGTGAAGTCATTTCGCCGGAAAAATATTTGGAGGCGTTACAAAGTTTTCCCGACAACCCCATACTTGTAATGGCGCTTTCACAAAACAAACTGCAATATCCCGGCGCGGTAGTCGAAGTTGAAGAAGTTACGCCGCATGAAAAAGTTGAAGTAAAGGCGGATAAAAAATCTTCTTCCGTACCAAATATTCACGCGGTAAGAGCGGTAGGCATTAAGTACAAAAAAATTCAGCCGCCGCCGGATTTATCACTTGTCCTCTACGACGAAAAAAGTTTTGTAATTGAAAAGTCTACGTCAAGAAAAAATTTCACCGTAAAATCTTTCAACAACAAACTGCATGAATTGGTTGAAAAATCAGACCCCGCACCTATTTTTAAAATGTTCATGGAGTCAAGAATTTTATTCAAAGATTCTGCCGAGAATATAAAATTCAGCGCCAAAATTACAAAAAATCTTGCCGTACTGACTCCCGCAATTTTGGAAAGGCTTTTTACGTGGGGGCTTGCCGACAAAGTCACGTGGCGCGAATGTCAATTTTATTATTTAAATGATTTCGGTATGGAACTTTGTACGCGCGTGTTTCGTAACTTTGCACGTAACATTACGCCGAGCGGCGAAAGTGATTTTGATA
>CAMJNB010000004.1 GCA_946407175.1 uncultured Selenomonadales bacterium
TGCGTCACGGTGTCGCCGGTATCATCGCGATAATCTTTTATTTCACTGCGAACGGCTTTGGACGCGAAGATAAAAATTTTTGAAATGCCGCCGATAGAATCATCTTGCAGAAGGTAACGCACCGCCGATTCATTCGTAGTTTTGGTAGGTTCGCCGCTGACGTTGTTGTAAGGCGTAGGCGGTAAATCAACTCTTACCGTGCTTAGAAACGTAAGCAAAATATTTTCCATAGCTTATACCTTCAAAAAAATTAGTTTGCCGTCTTGCCAAGTTCAAATGCCTTTTTATTCAGCTCCAAAAATTTTTCCGGCACGCAAGCTTTCAATGCTGCCTGCCATGCGTCCTGCGGTATATCGAAGTAATGAGAAAGTCTGCCGAGCAACACGATATTTACGGCTTTTTGTGAACCGGCTTTTTTGGCAAGTGACAGGCAGTCCATAGCGTCGACTTTAAAACCTTTCGCACGCATTTTTTCAACGAGATTTTCAGGGTATGTCGCCGTGCCGGTTATCACTGGCATAGGATCAATTTGTTGCGTATTTGTTACAATTTGTCCCGAAGGTTTAAGGTACGAAATCCAACGCGCCGTTTCCAAAATTTCAAATGAAACAATGAAGTCAGCCTCGCCCTTGTCAACTACCGGCGAATAAACTTTGTCGCCGAATCTCACGTAAGTTATAACACTGCCGCCGCGCTGACTCATGCCATGAACCTCTGAAACTTTCACGTCGTAACCTTCGCTTAACAAAAGCTGTCCCAAAATTTTACTGGCAAGCAGTGAACCTTGCCCGCCTACGCCGACGATTATAATATTTTTTGTTTCCAAATTAATCACTCCATTCTAGCGATTAGCTGTTAGTGATTAGCTGTTAGCCTTTAATCGCTAATGGCTAAAAGCTACCGGCTAACCGCTATAAAATTCGTACTGATGAACCTAACAATAAAATTATCCCCAATACTCCGCCGATTAATCCCACAGTCCAAAACACGAAGACGACTTTCACTTCACTCCAGCCGCCTAACTCGAAGTGGTGATGTATCGGACTCATTCTAAAAATACGTTTGCCGGTAGTTTGAAATGAAATTACCTGCAAAATTACCGACATTGCCTCACAGACGAATACAAATCCTATGACGATTAAAACCAATTCGGTATGAGTCAAAATTCCCATTGCCGCGAACGCGCCGCCTAATGCAAGTGAACCCGTGTCGCCCATAAAAATTTTGGCGGGGTGAAAGTTGAAAACCAAAAATCCTATGCAAGCGCCGACCGTCGCCGCGCAGAATATCGCCAAATCGCTTTTCAACATTATAATGGCAACTACGCAGTACGCAAGCGCCGCGATAGCCATACAGCCCGACGCCAAGCCGTCCAGCCCGTCCGTCAAGTTCACCGCGTTTGACGCGCCGACTATTACCATTAAAACCAAGACGTAGTACAACGCGCCTAAATTCACCGTGTCGCCTATGAACGGTACCCAAATCGTAGTTTCAATGCCTAAATAATTTGTCGCAATGTAAATCGTCACGGCGGCAATAAAAATTTGTCCCAAAAGTTTTTGCCACGCTCGTAAACCTAAATTTCGCTTTTTGACGACTTTAATGTAATCATCAGCAAAACCTAAGAAAAAGTGTCCAATCACGATAAACAGCGCCAAAAATGTGTCTGCAGAAAAATCTGCGCGAAAAAGCGTAGCAATGACAATTCCGGCTATCAAAAAAATTCCGCCCATAGTAGGCGTGCCGCTTTTAACTTTGTGACTGGCGGGACCTTCATCGCGTATGCTCTGCCCAAATTTTAATTTATGTAAAAGCGGAATTAAAATCGGTCCAAGCATTATGACGACGCCCGCCGCTATTGCCGCCGCAGTAAAAATATCAATCAAAATTTTTCACGTCCGATTCCAATAAAATTTCTGCCAAATGAAATGCCTGTTTGCCGCCGAGTTTTAAGCCGCGCACGCAGTAATGACAATACGCCGCAACTTTTTCAGTTTCAATCTGCTTGCAATATTCGCGCATTAAATTTTCCTTTTCCGTCTGCGTATGCTCTTGAAAAAGTCCGACGGCATTTTCCACAAATCTTTTCGGCGCCAACTTTGCATTGCGTACCGGTTGCGGCTGATAAAGTGAGTAGCCGCAGAATTTTGTACGTCCGAAGTTTTCTGCCAACTCTACAATTTCAAAATTCATTCTGCGCAAAATTTCACGTACCGCCTTTTGCTCCGCCAAATTTTCTTTTTGCCGCCAACAATCCTGCACCGTAATTTTTTCGCCGCCGTGATTCGGATAATTAAAATTTTCATCTTGCAAAATCAATTCCCAAAGAGATTCGCAGTTAATTTCGGGGTGACGTTCTTGAAAAATCGCCGCGCAGTTATGACAAAGTGACACCATTGTACTGCCTGCGGGAAATTTTCTGTAATGTTCAATGCCGCGCCATTCGTCACGATACCAATCCGGCATACGCTTTTCAAATTCTTCAACCTTGTAATTGTCGACGCAGCAGCGAATTATCGGCAGGTTAAAGCGAGTCTTAATATAGGTTTGAATCTTGCGGCTAAGTTTGGGATATTCTTCAGTAAACACGCAACTTGCTACGAAAAATTTCTGATTCATAAAATCATTACCTACTTTAGCGTTCATATTGATTTAGCAAATTTTTTAACTGCTCAATAAGCTGATTTTGCTTTTTAAATAATTCTTCGCGTTTACGCAATGTCTCTAATTGCCGCGACAAATTGCCGACTTGCTTATACATAGCATTAAAGCCGTGAAAAAGATATTTAACCATAATCGTGTTTTCGCCAAAAATCGGCAACATTGATTCGTAAACTTCGGTGTCCAATTTTCTGTCGATTTTCAAGCCGTCGTAGAGCGGTCGTGCGTGTTTCGACAAAATGTTATCCAAAGACACAATGATACATTGTTCCTTTAAAAAATCCTTGCCTTTAAGTTGAGGCACTCTGTCTAAAATTTCTATGTAAGATTTTACCAAAACCGGCATACTTCTAATGCAGTATGAAACATTCGTATTATGCATCAAAGATTTTTCGTGCACACGGTAAATGGTCAGCGCGTCGCGCAGTAGGAAATATTTTTTTGCAAAACACATTCCGGCAATAATGAAGGGGTGATCCTCAGAATAAATATTTTCAACCGGAAATTCAATGCCGCATTCTTCTAAAAATTTTCGCCTATATGCATAAAGCCAGCCGAAAGAAACCATTTTATTGGTAACCCAATTTTCAGACAATCTGCGCGGAATGTCATCAGTAAGAAAGCCTTCTTTGGGATTTTCTTCCCACAACGCGAAAATACGCCGAAAGTCAAGCGGTTTATCATCCACTTGAGCTGTCTGGTACCAGCCTTTCATATGGATAACGTCAATTTCGGATTCTATCTGCGTAGCTTTATATAATTTTTCAAGAGCGTCGGGAACTATAACATCGTCGCTGTCAACAAAAAAAATATATTCGCCGCGCGCAGTTTCTATACCTCGATTTCGTGCCATGCCGGGACCTTGATTTTTTTCTTGACAGAGTAGCATGACCTTTTCATTGTCGCCGTAAAATTCGCGGTAAATATTAACCGAATTATCGGTCGACATGTCGTCTATTATAATAATTTCAAAGTCTTTGAAGGTTTGATTTAAAATGCTGTCGACGCAAATCTTCAAGTGCTTTTGAGAATTATACATAGGAATAATTATTGAAAAATAAGGTTTAGATTCCATAAAACCCCTCAACTAAAATATTTCACGCCTGATTCAAACAAATGCTGATTTTTATTGCCTGCAACATTTTTGCAGACATTTTCGCCGATACGTTCGGAATGTCCCATTTTGCCGAAAATCCTGCCGTCCGCGCTTGTAATGCCTTCAATCGCCCATGCCGAGCCGTTTGGATTAAACGGTAAATCATTCGTAGGCTTATCGTCGAAGTCAACATACTGAGTGGCAATTTGTCCCGCCGCAGAAAGTTTTTCAAGCCAAGCTTGATTCGCGGCAAAACGTCCCTCACCGTGCGAAACTGCGATTGTATGAACGTCACCTACTTTGCAAGCGTTAAGCCACGCAGAGGAGTTATTGGCAACGCGCGTCCTTACCATAGTGCTTACGTGTCTGCCAAGTGAATTATGCGTCAAGGTAGGCGAATCATCTTCAAGGTCGCGAATTTCACCGTACGGCAACAGTCCCAATTTTATCAGTGCTTGAAAACCGTTGCAAATGCCCAAAATCAAGCCGTCACGCTTTTGCAAAAGGTTCATAACCTCTTCGGCAATGCGCGGGTTCCTGAACATAGCGGCGATAAATTTACCGGAGCCGTCAGGTTCATCGCCGCCTGAAAAGCCGCCTGGCAACATTATAATCTGCGCGGCTTTAATTTCGGCAACCATAGCGTCAACACTTTCGGCAACTGATTGCGGCGTCAAATTGCGTATGACAAAAATTTTAGGTTTGCCGCCCGCCTGCCGCCAAACTTTCGCGCTGTCGTATTCGCAGTTTGTACCGGGAAACACCGGAATAAAAACCTTCGGCTTTTTAGCTTTCAGCTTACAGCATGCAACTTTAAGCTTGGAGCTACTAACCGCTATCGATCCATCGATCCATCGATCTATCGATCTAATTCCTGTCGGAAAAATTTTTTCAAGCGGTTCCATGTACGCGGCTTTAACTTCGTCCAATGAAATTACTTCGTCGCCTAATTCAATCTGCGCGGTTGAAGTAGTGATGCCGAGTTCGTCAAAATCCAATTCCACATTCGGCGCCGCCTCCAAAATCAAACTGCCGTAATTTTTTGAGTAAAGGTCAACTTTCGACGTAAATTTAAAACCTACGTCGTTGCCAATTGACATTTCGGAAATTGCCGCCGCAATGCCGCCGTTACCTAAGCTTTTCGCCGAAATAATTTTCCCCGCGCAGATTAACTCATGTACCTTAGCAAAAGTCTTTTTCAGCGCGTAAAAATTCGGTACGCCAAATTCATCACGCTGACACGCGGCAAGGTAGACTTTGTTACCTGTAGATTTAAATTCCGGCGAAATAATTTTGTCGGCGTCCGTCACTGCAACGGCAAAACTTACAAGCGTAGGCGGCACGTTGAGATTTTCAAAAGTCCCGCTCATTGAATCCTTGCCGCCGATAGCCGCAACGCCGAAATTTTTTTGCGCCTTGAATGCACCGAGCAACGCCGCGAAAGGTTTTCCCCACTTCGCAGGAATATTTTCAAGCCGCTCAAAATATTCTTGAAATGTCAAGTACGCCTTTGAATAATCAGCGCCCATTGCCACTAACTTAGCCAGACTTGACGTCACCGCGTCAATCGCGCCGTGATAGGGACTCCAACTCGAAATATCCGCGTCAAAGCCGAATGTCATAACCGTCGCCGTTTTAGTTTCATTGGCAACGGGAATTTTCGCCGCCATACCTTCAGCCGGTGTAAGCTGATTCTTGCCGCCGAAAGGCATTAACACCGTCGCCGCGCCGATTGTCGAATCAAAACGTTCAACCAAACCTTTTTGACTGCAGACATTTAAGTCGCGCAGATTTTCAAGCCAATTTGAACTTTCAGCTTTCAGCTTACGGCTTTCAGTTTTTTCCTGACAGCTGACAGCTGAAACCTGACAGCTGATATGACGCTTGACGCCGTTAGTGTCAAAAAATTTTCTGCTGATATTGACAATTTCAACGCCGCGCCAATTCATCACCAAATTTTTATCGTCGGTAACCGTCGCCACGACGTACGCTTCCAAATTTTCTTCGTCGGCAAAATTTATAAACTTCTGCGCGTCGTCGGGACTAAGCACCACCGCCATACGTTCCTGCGATTCTGAAATTGCAAGCTCCGTGCCGTCGAGACCGTCATATTTCTTGCGTACCGCGTCAAGATTTATTTTCAAGCCCTCTGCCAATTCGCCGACGGCAACGGCAACACCGCCTGCACCGAAGTCATTACAGCGCTTAATCAGTCTGCTTACGTCGGGATTTCTGAAAAGGCGTTGAATTTTTCTTTCGGTAGGGGGATTGCCTTTTTGCACTTCCGCGCCGCTTTTAGTCAAAGATTTCACGGTATGAACTTTGCTTGAACCGGTCGCACCGCCGATGCCGTCACGTCCGGTTCTGCCGCCGAGTAAAATTACAACGTCACCGGCAACTGGTTTACTTCTTACAACGTTAGCCTTAGGTGCCGCCGCAATTACCGCGCCGATTTCCATACGCTTAGCCAAATAGCCTTCGTGATAAATTTCATGCACTTGACCGGTAGCAAGACCGATTTGGTTGCCGTAGGAGCTGTAACCTTGCGCCGCGCCGCGTGTAATTTTTTTCTGCGGCAGTTTGCCTTTCAACGTTTCGCTAAAAGGTTTACGCGGATCCGCCGCGCCGGTAACACGCATAGCCTGATAAACGTACGAACGTCCGCTTAATGGGTCGCGAATTGCACCGCCGAGACAAGTTGCCGCGCCGCCGAACGGTTCAATTTCAGTCGGATGGTTATGCGTTTCATTTTTGAACATTACCAGCCAATCTTCCGTCTTGCCGTCGACGTCGGCTTTAATCTGAATACTGCAGGCGTTAATTTCTTCTGACTCGTCAAGCCCCTGCAAAATTCCTTCACGCTTTAAAATTTTCGCCGCGATTGTACCTAAGTCCATAAGCGTTACCGGTTTATCGGAATTTCTTTCAGCCAAATAATTTTTGTACGTGCTTTCAAATTCCGCGCGATACTTGCCGTCGGCAAAAGTCACGTCGTCGATAATAGTCGTGAAAGTCGTGTGGCGGCAATGGTCGCTCCAATACGTGTCAATAACTTTCAATTCGGTAATTGTCGGCGGACGTTTGGCATCGTCACGAAAATATTTTTGGCAGAATTTTAAATCGTCAAAGCTCATCGCAAAATTTCTGTCGCGCAGAAAAGTTTTTAAATCTTCATCAGAAAAATTATTGAAGTCGGAAATAATTTCAACGTCGGCAGGAACTTCGGCGGAAATTTTCAGTGTCGCAGGAAGTTCAAAGCTCGCCTCGCGTGATTCAATCGCGTTAATGGAGTAGGATTTAACTTTAGCAACTTCATCAGCCGTGACGTCGCCGATAAGCGAAATGACCTGCGCGGAATGAATTGTCGGACGCTCCTTGCCGGTGACAAGCTGAACACATTGCGCGGCGGAATCTGCGCGAATATCGAATTGACCGGGCAGGTATTCAACCGCGAAAGTTTTTGTTAAGTCAATGTCGGCAGGAAGTTCAAAATAAAAATTGTCGACGTTGGGTTCACGAAAAACTATGTCGCGCACTTTTGCAAAGTCGGCGTCGTCTAAATCCTCAATGTCGTAGCGTACAAAAAGTTTAACGTCACGCAAATTTTTTATGTCCAACGTCTCGCGAAAATCTTCAAGTAAATTTTTGGCGGGGACGTTAAAGCCGTCGCGCTTTTCAACATAAATTCTTTTAACCATAGCAAAACTCCTCAAAAATTTTGAAATGATTTTATCACAGCGTATTTATTTTAGCAAAAAAAATTAGCGCCTGTAGCGCTGATAGAGTTTAGCCGGTAGCTTTTAGCGATTAGCTGTTAGCTTAGAGCTTAGAGTTTTAATTCTTAATTCTTAATTATAAATATGGCGAAGAGCGTTCAAATTTTCCGTGTTAAAATCTTTGTGGCAAGTAAAGCCTTTTGAATTTAATTCCATAGTTTGGCGATTGTCGGCGGAATATTTTTCCCAATGCGGCATAAATTCATTGTCGGGATTGCCGGTCGTCGCAAATGCCGCAAACGCTGCTTGAACAGCCTTTGCAAGATTAGGCGCGGCATTAGGTAAATTATCCATGACATTGAAGGTATACGGCAAATCGCTATCGTGACACGCACGCACTACGTCATTTAATTGATGAGTGAAAACATAGAAGTAGACATCTTCAAACTGCGATTGATATTCCGCCACCAATTCTTGACCTACGCGCCAGTCAGATTGAACTGCAAAATCTATGAAATTTTCTTCAGTGTCGGGACGATTTTTCAGCCACGCTTTATAAACTTCCTCCGGCGTCTGTGCTTTGTATCTTGAAAGGATAGGCGAAAATTTTTTGTGATTAGCGCGAACTTTTTTGAAAAAGTTTTCATCAAACTGCATCCACAGCCGCCACTCGTCGGCAACGTTACCGGTTAAAAATTCAATGCCGCTCGCCGCACCGTCTTTTAATGCTTTCAACGGATTAATCGGCAAAAATTTTCCGTCGCAAGTCGGCAAATATTCTGAAGGATTTTCACCGATACCGCCGGCGCTGAATTTTAAATAAATATTTAAAATTTCGTCTGAGGATTTTTTCATAAGTTCGCCGACAGTTTTAACGCCGCCGGTTGCCATAAATTTTTCGGCAGTTTTCGCCGTATCTTCAGGCGTATTGTAGAAACACAAAGTAGCGGACTGCGGAATTGCTTTAGTGAAAAGATTTTTTGCGGCAGGAGTAACCGTAAGCAACATGGTTGAAATTGAACCGGCGCTTTGACCGAAAACCGTCACGTTATCGGGATTGCCGCCAAATGCAGAAATATTTTCTTTAACCCACTTAAGCGCGGCAATTTGGTCTTTAATGCCGAGATAGCCGCTGTCCTCAAAATTTGAATCAATCGCCGCCAAATTTAAAAATCCGAAAACATTTAAGCGGTAATTTATCGTGACAATAATAACATCGTGCGCCGCCGCAAAATTACTGCCGTTGTACAGTGAATCAACCGAACCGCCTACACTGAATCCGCCGCCGTGAATAAATACCATTACCGGCAAATTATTTTTTTCACCGCGTTTCCAAATGTTAAGCGTCAAGCAGTCTTCACTTTGCACGCTGTATGAATTGGCGTCTTCAGTAGGATCGACAGCTTGAACGGCAGCCGCGCCAAATTTTTTAGCGTCAAAAGTTTTATCGGAAGGTTGCAAAGGTTGAGGCGCGTGCCAGCGCAAATTTCCTACCGGCGGCTCAGCGTAGGGAATGCCGAGCCACGTGGTTACGCCCTTTTCGTCAACAAAGCCGTTGAACGTGCCGTAACGAGTTTTAACATTCAAATTTTCACTCAAAATAATTCTTCCTTTCTTAATGTGGTTTAAGGTAATAAAAATTCGCCGTTTTGAAATTTATAAAATCAGCGATCTATATCAAGTTCGGCGTAAAGCTTATTGACTTCGTCTTCCGTGAAATTAATTTTTTCATAGGTGTCAGAAAAAATAACTTTTATACTTGCCAAACGTCCGGCAAGACGCTTTTCCTTGCGAAGTTCATAACCTGTAATGAAGACGTATTCAAACATTCTGTCGCCGAAAAACCAAAACAGTACGATAAAAATTTCGCGCGGCACTCCATCAAGAAAATCTGTCAACGCCAAAAGAATACCGGCGCATATTGAGCCGACTACCATAAACAGAAACATTTTTAATTCTCTGTCCTGCTCCCTTTCAACGTTGCCGAGCCTGTACAAAAAATCATCACGAATAATTTCTTTAATAGTATCTTTCTCTTCTTCCGACAAGCAATTCCCAATGATATTTAAAACAAGCGGGTATTCATCGGGAATGGGTCCGGCGACCTCTTCAAGATAATCGACAAAATCCAAATTCAAACTCTCTTGGTCTTTGGCGCTGTACGTACTGATTATGTCGTTGTAGCTTGAAATACAACAATGCACCGTCGCAATGCCGTTGTTGATATAATCGCGTTTTATACGAGAATCAAGGCGGCTTTTTCGGTTGTCAAATAAACTTGTAAAATTACGTTTTCTCATTCCAAATTCCCTTTCGGCGTAAAGAAAAGGCAGAGGAGATTAACCCCTGCCCTGCGGCTTGCTGACTATTCGGCGTTAAATACTGTGTTAATGCTATGTTAAAAAATATGTTCTGTCCCAATCGACTATTTTAAGAGCTGATTCATTTTCGGGGTGAATGTTAAATTCGTCCAATACCATAATTTTCCTTTTTTCCGTGTCGTAGAGCGGCCACTCTTTAGCCTTGCCGTCCGGCGAAATGTCTGCGCTAAGTGACGGGTTGCCGGTCTTTGCAAACTGAAAAAACATTTTACGCATGGTTTTTGAAAATGTTTCGTCCAATTCCCTTCCCGCAAGGTCTGCCAGCTCCGGATGGTTGAATACGGTTGAAAGTTCCATCGCGTGACAGGATTTCATCGCCGGTAAAGCGGATTCCGGCGTAAACAAGTATGTATACGATTTACCGCCGGCTTTTGCTTGATTCTCCGACATTCTGAACATCGGCGCCATAAATATAATTTGCTCAAAAAGGCGGCTGTTTTTTTCGCAGGATTCGCCGCCTATGTCATTGCAAAAACTTTCGACAAGCGCTTTTTCAGCGTCAGTCAGCCGTGCAAATAATTTCGTCTTGCGTTCATCAGCCCACTTGTTGAAAATTTCCACGCCGAAATTTTGAACGAAAAAATTAATTTCGTCTTTGTTGCAACCTTGAAGGAAGTCTATATCCTTCGCCGCGCCGTTGGCATAAGCGTCATAAGGATCTAAAGGCAGGCAGTTACCGTCCCGCTCAGGAAATTGGCGCATAAAAAGTACGGCAGATGCGTCAAAAAGTTTTTGTATATCGACTTTCTGCAAATCGGCAACAGTTTTACAGCCGAGTATCTCAATAAATTCATTCGTGCAACTGATAGCGTCTTTCGCAGAGCGAGTTTGATTGGGTGCGCCGCTTTCAGCAATGACGCGCTTGAAATATTTATGTGAACCTTTAATCAGCGGCAGAAGTGTCACGCTTGCGCCGCCTGCAGATTGTCCCCAAATCGTAACATTCTCTGAATCGCCGCCGAAATTTTCAATGTTATCGTGAACCCATTTTAACGCCGCAAGTTGGTCAAGCAAGCCTAAATTCTGCGCGTCGGTATAATCTTTACCGTCCGGCAAATGTGACAAGTGGAGAAAGCCGAAAAAACCTACTCTGTAAGCGATTGTGACAAAAATGACGTCGGGATTTTCTTTTACAAGGTTGTGGCAGTCAAACATTGGATTAATCGTCCCGCCCGATTCAAAAGCGCCGCCGTAAATCCAAACTATAACAGATTTATTTTTAATGCCGTCGTCCGCTTTCCAAATGTTCAAATACAGACAGTCTTCGCCCGTGCCATATTCGGCGGCAATATCGCCCGACGTCTGTACAGGGGCTTTGCCGTAGTAATAAGCCTCGTAAACGCCGTTATCCGGTACGCAGTCAACAGGCGCCTTCCAACGCAGTTCACCGACAGGTTGACTGCCGACAAAAGGAATGCCCTTGTACGAGATAACGTTATCATTTTTTTTGCCGACGAATGTACCGTTGACGCACTTAACCGCAAGCGATTTATCGTAATTGCCTGTGATTTTTTTATTTTCACCGTACTTCGGGCGAAGTTGGTTTTCTATGTCATTACTCATATTTATTTTTTACCTACGTTTACGCTTTGTAAACTTCTTCGCCGTCAACGATAGTAGCGATAACATTTGCCGTCGCGACTTTGTCTAAACTGTCATGAAGGAAGTCACAGTCAACCACCGTCATATTTGCAATTTTGCCGAACTCGATTGAGCCCAAGCGGTTTTCTTGACGCCATTGACGTGCAACGTTAATTGTCATGGCGCGCAGAGACTGTTCACGTGTAATAGATTCTTTAAGGTTTCTAGGCTCTGTTATAATGCCGCTTTCTTTAGGATAGGTGCGCGTTTCCGCCGTGTAAAAGCTAAGTTTGATGTCCATCATAGGAGAAACAGGGTAGTCTGAATGGAAGACAACGTTAGCGCCGGCATCGTAGAAAGATTTTATGGGGTAAGCTTGATCCGCTAATTCCTTGCCCACGTACCTTACTTCTTGTTCGTAAGAGTCTCCTTCTTTCGGTGACCAAAGAGGAGCAACGCCAGGTATGGAGTTGGTCTTTGCCATTCGCTGAATATCCTCGTCCGTAACGAAATGCAAATGAACCAAAACATTGCGCTGATCCATATCGCCGGTGATTTTTTCCGCATCCTCAATGCAACCAAGCATGAAGTGAGTTGCGCCGCCGCCTTCGGAGTGGACATGGACTGAAAGACCTTCTTTGTCAGCTTCAGTAATAAGCTCGACCATCTTGTCATGGTCGTTGAAAACTTCCGCACCGTGATAGCCGGGCTGGTCAATGTAATCTTGATTCTGCCAACCTGTATGCGCCTCTGTCACGCCGTCCAAAAAAGCTTTTAAGCCGACAATATGAAAATATTCATTGCTGTAGTTTGCGCGGGTCTCGGCGGCGCGGGCAACTTCAGCTTTTGGCGATTCGGGATTTTTTTGAATCAGCAAGTAGCCGTATGTGCGAAGTTTAAGCTTGCCTTCCTTTTCAAGTTCATGGTATGCTCTAAGCGCTATTGGATTAATCAGTTCAACACCGGCGTCGGCAACTGCGGTATAACCATTTTTTAAGGCTATATCCTGCCATGTGAGCAAGTAGTTTTTTGCATCTTCCATCGAAGTAGGAAATTTAGTCATAATTTCCATAACAGGCAATTCGCAGACGTAACCGTCGGGGTCGCCGTTGTCGTCAACGTGAACCATATCGTAGCCGTACTTCTTCGCGTACGCCGCGTCAATGCCTACCCATTCCAACGCCTTCGTGTTAAGCAACATAGAATGTCCGCCGCCGGTGTTCATAATAAGCGGCTTATCGGAACAAATTTCATCAAGGTACGTCTTTGTAACGTATTCGTCATTTTCAGTCCACCCTGCCGCCACGTAAACTTCACGCTTGGGATTTTTTGCTATAAAGTCTTTTATAATTTCGCGGTACTTTGCGTAGTCGGTTACTAAAACCTGTGCAAGATTCGCTTGTCCGATAGCTCGGTCACCTGCCATGTAGCCGTGACAATGGGATTCAAGAAAGCCGGGATAAATGTAATTTTCGCCGTAGTCCAAAATCTGCGCGTCATTACCGGCAAGCTTTTTAGCCTCGTCCGCGTCGCCGATATATGCAAACACTCCGTCTTTTACAAATGCCGCCTTAGCAAAAGGTCTCTTATCGTCAACAGTGATGATGTTGCCGATAACAACAGCTTTTTTCATTGTTCATACTCCTTTTTTATTTGGATATTTTAATTGCAGGTTTGACAAACTCCCCACGAATAAATTCGGGGGATTCCGCTATCATCAACCAATGCC
>CAMJNB010000005.1 GCA_946407175.1 uncultured Selenomonadales bacterium
TATCGCATCTACATCTGCTAATTTTTTTTCATTGCAATTATATAAATCCAAAGTCAGTTGTCTTGCCGAAATTTTCATTGCCACACCTGCTTTCTTTTGAATTAAGAATTAAGAATTAAGAATGTAGAATTAATTTACTCTGTCGGCATTAAAATTATATTCACCGGCAAATTTGACGCGCCGGGTGGAGAATATTCAAACTTCACGGTGCCGCCGTAAATTCCAATGTCGCTCACTTCCAACTGCGAATCAAAAACCGGCTTGCCGTCAATGCGCAACTTTTTCAGTGACGGCAGTTCAAACCAACGCTTTTCGCCGAAGTAAAGCTTATTGTTTGGCGTCTGAATTATGCCGGTACTTCCTTCGTAGTGAAAGCGAATTGCTCCCGCGTAGTAGCCGCCGCGTGGACATATAACAAAGCGCGTGTCATTCTTAGTGCGAAATTCCAGCGTGTAATTTATGCCGTAGTTGCCGTAGTTTACAACTTCTTCGCCGTCCGTAGCGTCAATTCCCTTTTTAAAAATATCCGTCTTGTTGTCGCCGATTGTCACGTAGCCTATGCCGTCCGTCGCAGGATTATAATCCCGCCGCAGTCTGAAACTTCTATTCATACGCTTAAACGTGCCGCGCAGTTTGTGTTCATCTTTCGGCAAAATTTTGGCGTACTCATAAAATTTCAGCGGGTCGGCATTGTCGGGGTACATCAGCACGGAAATTTTCACGGGATTATTTGCGGTAAAATCATACACGCCGTAAATCAAATGTTGCGGCTCAATCGTGACACTATTCATTTCAGCTTGAAAAAGTTTGCGTTCGCCCTTTGCAAGCGTAATTGTATCGTGAAAATCGTCCTGCATGTAAATAGTTTGCGTCGCCTTGCCTACAGATAAAAAATTATTGTCGGGCAGAGCGAAACCGCCGCGCGTAATTTCAATTTTATTTTTAATGGGATAAACATTTTCAACGATAACCGCCAACTTTTTCTTAACGCCCGTGTCATTCAAATGGTAAAATAAAATCCTTGCCGCGCCTTTCACCGTGTCCGCGTACAAAATTCCGTTTTGGCGTACGTATTCGGGGCTGTCGGAAAAAATCAACGTGCCGCCGGTATCAGTCACGTCAACAGGCAAGCGGTGCATTATCGTGGACTTTGAAATTTTCTGCGCGGCTGACGCGGTAAACGGCATTGAAAGCGAAGTCAACAACGTCATTGTCGCCGCCAAAATTTTTTTTAGAAAGTTCATTTCATCTTCACATTAACTAAGCTTTTACATTCTAAATAAACTTTTAACTTTAAATAAGCTAAACGCCGTGCAATTAACTAAACGCCGTCCAAATTGAAATTCGGAATAAATTTTGTATCGGCAGTTTTACCCTCCTGCACGAAACAATTTTTTATCCCCAACTGCGCGGCGTAGTTTACAACGGAATTATACTCAAACGTCGTCAAAGTACGGTTAATTTTTTTATACTCATTAGCGCGAAAAAGCGGCGTGTACTGATTCATAAGGCTGATAAAAATTTTGTCGCCGAAAGTTTTGTAAAGCCAATCGACAATTTTCATGGCGTCGTGGCGAAAGTTAGGCAGTACCAAATGTCTCACGATAACTCCGCGCGTCATCATACCGTTTTCAATCTGCGCGACGCCGACAAGTTCAAACATTTTCTGTATCGCTGTAGTTGCAACGGCAAAATAATTCGGTGCGTTGGAAAAAGTTTTAGCGGCGGCATCGTCAACGTACTTTAAATCGGGCAAAAAAATATCGACACGTCCGCGCAGAAGTTCAAGCGTCGAAATATTTTCATAAGCATTGGTATTGTAGACAATCGGCAATTTCAGCCCGTACGTCTTTGCAAGGTCAATCGCTTTGCAAATCTGCGGCACGTAGTGCGTAGGCGTGACAAGTTCGATATTAGCCGCGCCGCGTTCCTGCTGTTCGATAAAAATTTTTGCAAGTCGCTCGATTGAAATTTCTGCGCCGAATCCTTCATGACTGATTGAAAAATTTTGACAGTAGACGCATTTCAAATTGCAGTGCGAAAAGAAAATCGTACCGGCGCCGCGTTCACCTACAAGGCAGGGTTCCTCCCATTTATGAAGGCTAACCAACGCCACGCGCAGATTTTCACCCGCGCCGCAAAATCCAAATTTCTTTACGCGGTCGACGCGGCAACGTCGCGGACAAAGTTCACATTTCATTAGGGTTTAGGGTTTAGTGGCTAGATTTAATTTCTCTGCCAACTCTGCTTTAAGCAGACGCCATTTAAATTCCGTAATGCCGAAATGCGGGTTGCGAATATGTACGCGCTTCAAAGTGTAAGGATCGCTTTTCAACGTGTTTAAGCCTACGTCACCGGTCACCGCCGTCAAATATTTTTCACGCTTTAACATTTCTATGACGTCGGAATTGTAAGCGCCGTTGGGATAGGAAAAAGCGTAAACCGGTTCAAGCCCGCTCCAATGCAAAAAAATTCGCGAATCGCGTACTTGATGAAGTTGCATTTCAGCGCCTTCAGTGTCAAGCGGCAAATGGTCAGCGGTATGTGAACCGATTTCAATGCCGCGCCTTTGCATATCCTTCACCTGCTCCAGCGTCAAGTAGCCGGACTTGCCGAGTTCGTTTGTAATGACGTAGACAACGGCGGTCATTTTATGCGCCTCCAAAATCGGCAACATTTCCGTGTAAACATTTTCGTAGCCGTCATCAAATGTCAAGATAATCGGTTTCGGCGGCAACTCAAACTTGCCGTGCTTAGCCAGCATGAACTCGTGCAAAGTAATGGTAGTATAATCGTTTTGTTGAAGATAATCAAGCTGGGCGGCAAATTCTTCCGGCGGCACGTTGTAGACTTCAGCTTCAGGCGGCGGATTTTTTGTAACCATATGATATTCCAAAATGGGAAAACCTTCCGGCGCAGGTAACGCCAAAAGTATTGAAATAAAAATTGCTGACAATAAAAAAAATGCGCCTATTAAACGCAAAAACATCACCTCTTTGTTAGCTTAGAGCTTAGAGCTTTCAGCTTTCAGCAGTCTTCACTAAACTCAAAATCAAATCTGAAATTTCTGTCGCCGCATTAGGTTTGCCGAGTGATAAACTTGCCGCCGCCATTTCTTTCAACTTGTCAGGTGCGTTTAAAAGCTCATCGAGTTGCGCGGACAAAATTTCCGACGTTAAATCCTTGTTCAAAATCATTTTCGCCGCGCCGACTTTCACTAACTCCTGCGCGTTAAATTCTTGATGATTTTCAGCCGCGTAAGGATATGGAATTAAAATCGCCGGTACGCCGCGCGCAGTAAGTTCAGCCAATCCCGTAGCACCTGCGCGGAAAATTGCAAGGTCAGCCATTGCCATTGCTTGCGGCATATTGTAAAGGTACGGCACAACTTTTATATGATTAACCGCGTCGAGATTCAAGCCGCCTTCAGTCAACTTGTCAACGACAGATTGATATTCGCACTTGCCCGTGACGTGAAGAAATTGCGCGTTGGAATTTTTCGCCGCCTTTAAAAGCACGTCAATCATTGCAAGGTTAATGCTCCTTGCGCCGCGACTGCCGCCGGAAATTAAGACAACCGGTTTATCTGCCGTGAAGTTAAACTCTTTTAAGCCGTCTTCACGCTTAGCCGTCAAAACTTCTGCGCGAATTGGATTGCCGGTATAAACGGTTTTTGAGGCAGGAAATTTTTTCATAGCCTGCTTTGAACCTGCGGCAATTTTCGTGACGAACTTCGACAAGATTGTATTGGTAATTCCCGCAACGGCATTTTGCTCTTGAATCAGCGTAGGAAATTTTTTCAAACTTGCGGCAAGTAAAATCGAACCGCAGACATAGCCGCCTGTACCTACGACAACGTCCGGCTTAAAATCGTCGATAATGTCACCTGCACGTTTAATGCCTAAAATCGCGTCCGCCGCACGTTTAAAATTTTCAAGCGTGAAGTGACGTTCAAAGCCGCCTTCCAACTTCATGGCGGTGAAATTTATTCCTGTCTTGGGAACAATATCGGATTCCATACCTTTTTCCGTGCCGACGTATAAAAATTCCGTGTCAGGCAACTTTTTTTTAATCGTATCAATCAAAGTCAGCGCGGGGTAAATGTGACCGCCGGTACCGCCGCCGGAAAAAATTATTCGCATAAATTTATAATCACTCTTTTTAATTAAGACTTAAAACCTGCAAGCTGTAAGCTGACAGCTGAAAGCTTACTTAAACAAATTTGAAAACTTACTGATGAGATCGTCTTTGTGCGGCAAAATCTCAAGATAATTAATTTTAATGCCGTGAACAAACGCTTCCTCCGGTCTCGGCAAATTATATTTTGTCGGCATCTCGACATCTTTACGTACCGGCACCGTACCCGCATTGGCAATCTTTTGTTGAGCCTCCTGCGTTATAACGTAGTCGACAAACTTTTTCGCTGAGTCAACATGATTTGCGCCTTTTAAAATCGCAATGGGACTGGGAACGACAATATTTTCAGGCGGGTACACCATTTTCAACGGCGCACCTTTATCAATCTTACCTGCGGTTATGTAGTCAACGCCGAGACAAGCGCTTAAAGTGCCGTTAGCCGTATCGTCTATGACGCGACCGGAACCTTTACTTTTCACCGCGCCGTTATCGTGCAGACGAATGAAATAATCCCAGCCGAATTGTTTTTCAAGCAGTGCAACGCTCATGTACGCCGTGCCGGAAAGTGCTGGGTCAGCAATGCCGAATGCGTTTTTGTAGTCGGGATTGGTGATAATTTCTTCCCAGCTTTTAGGCGGAATGGAAATTTTATCGGTATTTATGACAATGCCGAGTGTACCGAGACGCGCCGCAGTAAAAGAGCCGTCATAATCGTCAAAGGGATTTAAAATTTCTTCAAAACCTGCGGGCTGATATTTTTCCAGCATACCGTCATTGCGCATTTGATAAAAGTCAGGCACTTCACTCGTCCAAATTATGTCCGCCATCATATGACCGCTTTCCTTTTCGGCGTTAAGCTTAGCCATAATTTTTCCCGCGCCTGCCGATTGGTAGTCAACTTCAATGTCGGGATACTTCGCCTTGAAACCTTCGACAATGCCGCCGATAAGCGATTCTTTCATTGACGTGTAAATTACCAGCTTATTGCTTGCCACTTTGCCGTTATTGGGCTTTTCTTCGGAACCGCAACCGCTTAATGTCACGGCGCTTAAAATCAAAGTCAGCGTCAGCAATAATCCCGTCAATCGTTTAATCATAAAACTCCCCTCCCGCGATTATCTAACTTGATAAAGGATTTTACAGAAAACCAATTTCTATGTCAAGTTTACGGTAAACTGCGCGATAACGGCAAAATTTTCTTGAAAATCGCATAACCTTAATATATAATTGTTTTCGATTTTTAGCAGAGGAGGAGTCTTCGTTGGACAAACAGCCAAATGAAAATTCGGAAATTTACTCGGATAAAAAAAGTAATCCGTTGCCGACAATAATTTTGGTTCCGGTTGTAATTGTGTTTCTTTGTTCATTGGCATATATGAACGTTTTCGACGTGTTCAAAGACCCTCCGAAAGTTGAAATTAAAGCGCAAAATAAATTTAAAAAAACTCTGCGCGTCGTGACGGACATTGACTACGCGCCTTATTCATACGTCGATGAAAACGGCACTTATCAAGGTCTTGATGTAGAAATGATGAATGAAATTGCCAATCGACTGCGTATGAATTTGGATTTAAAGTTGAAAGATTGGGTTATCGCCAATAAAATATTTGAAGACGGCGAAGCTGATATCATTATGAATATGGAGTCGGACGTAATGGTCAACAACTCCAAATTTATCGCGTCACTTCCTACCACCGAAAAGCAGTACGTAGTTTACGGCAAGAGCAGTATTTCTACCGTTGCCGAACTTTACGGCAGGCGCGTTGCATCACTTCACAGAATGTCCGGTCTCGGTCTTGATGACGAAATTACCTACATTCAGTCGTATCAAAGAATTTTTGAAGACTTGAAAAACGGCGAATATGAATTTGCTATCTGTCCCATACAAGTCGGACAAACTTTTTTGGACAGAAACGGTCTTGACGACTTTTTTCCAAGCTACGCCGTTCAGCACGTCTACGGCATTTTGGCAATGCACCCTCAAGACACAATGCTTAGGGTAAAAGTAAACGCCGCCTTGATTCAAATGCAACAGGAAGGGCGTTTGGCGGAGCTTGACAGAAAATGGATTACTCAACGCTATGAAAATATGACGCTTGCAGAAATGATTGAAAATCGTCCATGGCTTGTCGCCGCGAATGCATTTGCCCTCTGCGTTTTAATAATTTTGATAACGTACATTTTACTTCAAAACCGCAATTCAAACATTCAGCGTTCATATACAAGACGTCTGCAGGAAAATTTGGAAACGATTAACAGTCAGCAGGAGGAGCTTAAAAAGCAACAGGTTGAACTTATTGCCGCGAAAAACCGCGCAGAGGAAGGCAGTAAAGCCAAGTCGCAGTTTTTGTCCAATATGAGCCATGATATTCGTACGCCGATGAATGCGATTGTAGGTTACGTGAATTTGGCGCAACGCGAAAATACCACGCTTGATGAAGTGCATGACTTTTTGAATAAAATTGAAAGTTCAAGTCAACACCTGCTTGCACTGATTAATGACGTGTTGGAGATGAGCCGCATTGAAAGCGGTAAAATGGAGCTTGAACCGATTGACACGAATTTAAAAACTACGCTTGATGAAGTTCGTGACATGTTCGCCACGCAAATGCAGGGCAAAGATATTACTTTTACTGTCGACACTTCCGGCGTAAAAAATCCCTACGTGCTGTGCGATAAAAATCGGTTGAATCGCGTGCTTTTAAATCTTTTGAGTAACGCCTACAAGTTCACGCCGAAAGGCGGAAAAATTTCCGTGACGTTGACGCAGATTAACGAAGTGCCGAAAGATAAAGTCGATGAAAACAGCGTCGGTGAATATGAACTGCGCGTGAAGGACAGCGGAATTGGTATGACGCCGGAATTTGCCGCGAAAGTTTTTGAGGCGTTTGAACGTGAAAAAAATACTACCGTCAGCGGCATACAAGGTACCGGCTTGGGCATGGCGATTACAAAGAGCATTGTCGACATGATGGGCGGTGACATTAAAGTTATAACTGCGCCTAAACAAGGTACCGAGTTCGTCATTAACGTAAGCTTTAAACTTACCGCGACGCATATTGAAGAAACTGACGAATCGACTTCAGAAGGTCAAGAGTTGAACTTTGAAGGTATGCGCCTTCTGTTGGTTGATGACATTGAAGTTAATCGCGAAATTGCCGTAATGATTTTGGAAATGGCGGGCTTTGTAGTCGACACTGCGGAAAACGGCAAAGAGGCTGTAGAAAAAGTTGCGGCGTCAAAGGCGGGCGATTATGCGGCGGTGTTAATGGATATTCAAATGCCGGTGATGAACGGCTACGAGGCGGCGCGGGCTATTCGTGAACTTGATGACAAAGATATTGCAAAAGTGCCTATTATCGCGATGACTGCAAACGCTTTCAGTGAGGACGTGCAGGCGGCGAGAGATGCGGGAATGAATGATCATATTGCCAAACCACTTGATGTGCCTAAGATGATGGAGACTTTGAAGAAAATAATTTCGGTTTAGTTATTAGCTATTAGCTAAAAAATATCTGCTAAAAGCTAATCGCTAACAAAGAGAAGGTGTAAGTTTTGGATAAAATAAATTTCGTTGAAGATGTGCCGGAAAATGAAATGCCAGCCTTTAACATTGAAAAATTGACGCAGAGAATGCCGGGCGGATTTTTTATTTATCGTGCTACCGGTGACGAAAAACTTTTGTATGCAAACGACGTACTGATTGACATTTTCGGCTGTAAAAATTTGGACGAGTTCAAAGAGCTTACCGGCTTTTCATTTCGCGGCATGGTTCACCCCGACGATTTGGACGCGGTGGAAAAATCTATCGCCGAACAAATTGCTACGGACGAACGCAACATTGATTACGTCGAATACCGAATCATTCGCAAGGACGGCTCAATAAGGTGGCTTGACGATTACGGACGCTATGTTCAAAGTCAAAAGTACGGCGAAATTTTTTACGTCTTTGTACGTGACATTACCGAGCAACACGACGCACGCGAAGAAAATATCCGTCGCGCAAAAGTTATTGAGGGGTTAAGTCGCGGCTTTGATTCAATTTACCTTTTAAATCTCGACAAGGGGACAATGCGCCCCTACAAAATGAAGACGGATTATTTCAAAGAGATTGTTCACGATTTAAATTTGGAAGGCGACGCCGTAAAGTGGGCGGAAGTTTTAACCGAGTATGCCAAGCGCTACGTTGTCGAGCGGGATAAAAAATTTTTTCTCAAAGAAATTTCCGCCGAACATATTGAAAAGCGTATACAAACCGATGATTCGTACACCTTTCATTACAGAGTTACGACAGGCGAAGGCACCGTCACGCACATGGAAGTTTCAATCGTCAAGGTTAAAGAAGAGACTTTACAGCGCCACGTGATAATGAGTTATCGCGATATCACGGAGCATATTGTAGGCGTACGCAAAGAGCTGACTGAAAAACTTAACATTGAAATGGAGCTTGAACGCGAAAGGCACGCCAATGAAGTCAAGGCATCTTTCCTCTCTTCAATGTCGCACGATATACGCACGCCGATGAATGCGATTATGGGGTTTACCGCGCTTGCACAACTTCACGTTTCCGAGCCGGAAGTTTTACAAGATTACCTTGACAAACTCGACGAGGCCAGTCACCACTTGCTTGACTTGATTGATGATCTGCTTGAGATGAGTAAGATTGACTATGGACGCACGGACATCAAATCTGAAGTCTGCGATTTACAGCGGCAGTTGCGCATTGTTTCCGATATGTTCAAAATTCAGGCAGAGGAAAAAGGTATTCACTTTGAAGAGGAAATAAATTTGCCGGAGCAGGAAGTTTACCTCGACCCGTTGCGTTTTCGCCGCGTGATGAGTAACCTTGTCAGCAACGCAATAAAATTCACGCCGAATGACGGCACCGTTAAACTTACGGCTAAGCAAGTTCGCGTGTCGGATTCAGGCTATGCGCGCTACGAATTTTCAGTGATAGACAACGGCGCGGGTATGTCCGAAGAATTTATGCAGAGAATGTTTGACGCCTTTGAACGTGAAAGCACTTCGACGCAGACCGGATATCTCGGCACCGGTTTGGGACTTACCATTACAAAAAAACTTTTGAACATTATGGGCGGTTCAATCAACGTTAAAAGCAAAAAAAATGAAGGCTCAACTTTCACCGTGAATTTGCCGCTTAAACTCGTGCAAGAGACGACAAAAGAGTTGCCGGAAATAATTCGTGAGTTCAAGGCTCGCGGCAAGTATAGAATTTTGCTTGTTGAGGACATTGACGTTAATCGTATGCTTGCCGAAACGATTTTGTCAGAGAGCGGCTTTTTGGTAGAGTCAGTGCCGGACGGTTGCGACGCGGTAGAGGCTATAAAAAATCGTCCCGCCGGTTACTACGACCTTGTGTTAATGGATATTCAAATGCCGGTTATGAACGGTTACGAGGCGACGCGCTCCATTCGTGCTTTAGGGCGTAAGGATACAGACGAATTGCCGATTATCGCGTTAAGCGCCAATGCACGCGACCAAGATAAAAAGATGAGTATGGAAAGCGGTATGGATTCGCACGTTGCAAAGCCGTTCGACATTGCGCACCTTATTTCTACCGTCAACGATCACATCACGAAAAAGTAACTTTTAGCCGGTAATTAAAAGCTAACTGCTAAAACAACTGCAAGCTGAAACAAAACTTTTTGCGGCATCGGGACAACCTGCAAAGTGTATGTGCAGGTACGACGCCGCTATATTTTTGTCCGCGTAACCTGCAAAATATTTCGCGTCGGTTCTAAGCTTTTCGCAGTGAAAAATTTTTCCTGCCGCGTCCGCAACTTCTTTTGAAAAGTGAAATTCATGCGCGTGAAGTTTATCGCCGCTCTTACCTATCACGCAGTCCCTGTCCAACGTAGCCGCAACGTAGCCGACGGTTTGTAACTTGTCAGTCATTACGGCTTGATTCGGAATTACGCCGCACATTTCGTAAACCGTGCCGTCGAAGTCAGTCAAAAAATTCATAAGGTACATGTAGCCGCCGCACTCTGCGAAAATCGGAATACCTTCTTCCGCCGCACGTTTAATTTCGTTGCGGATTTTTTTATTGTCTTCTAACTGCGTCGCGTACATTTCGGGGTAGCCGCCGCCGAAAATTAAGCCGTCCACTTTCTGAAGGTGTTCATCGTGCAACGGGCTGAAAAAAATTAATTCCGCGCCGAACTTTTCCAATTCGCGCAGACTTTCTTCATAGTAAAAGCTGAACGCCTCGTCACGAGCTACACCGATTTTAGCTTTCGGCTTACAGCTTACAGCTTGCAGTTTCGTCTTAAAAGCTAACGGCTGACAGCTAAAAGCTAACAAAGCGTCAAGGTCAATCTGCGCGGAAATTTTTTCACCGATTTTATCTACAACGTCCGCAAAATTATTTTCCGCCGCCTGTACAAGTCCCAAATGTCGCGAAGGCAAAATAATTTCTTCGTCACGTCTGACAGCGCCGAAACATTTTATTCCGATATCATTCAGCGCGTCGACAATCATTTTTTCGTGAGACGCCGAACCGATTCGATTTAAAATCACGCCGGCTAAATTTACGTCCTTGTCATATTCACGAAAACCCAACGCCGTCGCCGCTACCGACGCACCCGCACTTTTCGCGTCAAGCACCAATATCACCGGCGCATTTAAAATCTTTGCAACTTCCGCCGTAGAACTTATTCCGCCGCGTCCGCCGTCATACAAGCCCATTACGCCTTCAATTATTGCAATGTCCGCGTCGCCGTACGTCGACAAAAATATTTCGCCGAGTTTATCTTTGCCGACAAGCCAGCTGTCCAAATTTTGCGCAGGTCGCCCCGCCGCCACTTCGTGAAATCCCGTGTCTATATAATCCGGTCCGACTTTGTACGCCTGCACCTTCAAGCCGCGTTGCCTTAGCGCCGCAATTATCCCGCACGTTATTGTAGTTTTACCTGCGCCGCTGTGTGTCGCCGCTATTACCATTCGCCTTAATTCTTTCATTCGTCCATCCAAATTTTGACAATGTCGCGCGGTATCTTTTTAAACTCAATCCCGTACTGCCGCCTAAACTCTTCGTCTACCGCGCAACTCTCCGCAAATATCACGTATGAATCTGCGCGGGTTCGCATTGTTGCCAAAAAATCGCTGTCCAACGCGCCTTCATAAAAATAATACGCAACGCCTTTGCATACGCCCATAAACGCCGCGCAGTCCTCAACATTCGGCTTAACATACGGCGTCGCAGTTTCCATTGCCCATACGTAGCCGCGAATTTGTTCAATGTCAACGGCAGGATTTATGTCGCCTTCCACAAATAGCGGCTCGCCGACTTCATAATAATCAAAACTGCCGCCGACACGCCGCACCCTTTCAGCCGTGATACTTTCGGCGTATGGTTCCATTTCTACCAAAATAAATTTTCTTTCGCCGCCGTCCGCCGCATTTAAATTCAAAACCGCATGAGCTGTCGTGCCGCTACCTGCAAATGAATCAAGCACGATTGAATTTTTATCCGAATACAATTCAAGGCAACGTTTAATCAAGTCTACCGGCTTGGGATATGTGAAGACAGCTTGACCGTCAAAAATTTCTTTCAATGCCTTTGTGGCGTCCTGCGAATGTCCGACTTCTGTATACTTCCAAATTGTCATCGGCGTAACACTTTGCTTTACCTCTGATAAAAATCTTTTAATGCGCGGCACATTGGCGCCGTCTTCGCCAAACCAAATTCTATTTTCTTCAACGTATTTTTGAAAAGTTTCTTTGTCTAAACGCCAGCAGTATCCTTTTGGAGGGAAAATTTTTCTGCCACTCGGCGTTGTGATTTCATAAACTTTACTTTCAACAATCGGACCTACTGATAAATCTGAAGATGTCCATAAACCGCGCGGGTCATTGTCAGGATTTTTATATCTTTTATCAGCTTCATTACTGCGCGGCAAGCCGTGACAAACCAGTTGCGAAATATTTTTTGCATAACAGATTAAATAATCGTGACTCGTCGAAAAATGTTTTTTCAAATTTACAGGTGCGTAAGCACGTTCCCAAATTACTTGCGCCAAAAAATTTTGCCTGCCGAAAATCTCTTCGCAGATATCGCGCAGGTAATTTTGTTCATTGTCATCAATGCTGATAAAAATTGCGCCGTCGTCCGACAGAAGTTGTTTTAAAAGTTTTAAGCGCGGGTACATCATACAAAGCCATTTGTCGTGGCGCGAATAATCTTCGCCCTCACGTCCGACAACTTGACCAATCCATTTTTTAATCTGCGGGGAATTGACATTGTCGTTGTAAACCCAGCCTTCATTGCCGGTGTTATAAGGCGGGTCAATATAAATGCATTTAACGCGACCTTCATAAAGCGGCAGTAAACTTTTCAGCGCCAAAAGGTTATCGCCGTGAATAATTTTATTGCCGGAGTTGCCGCCGAAATTATATTTAAAGTTTAAAGCGTGACATGGAACCTGCGCGGCGTAATTGACAACTTTGTCTTTACCGAGCCAATTAAGTGTGGGCAAAAAAACTACTCCCTTCAAAAAAGTTTGGTTGTATAATATAATTAAAGACTGAAAATTTTCTGCAAATATTGATAGCGTGTAAAAAATATTTGTGATAGAATTGCGATTTAGGAGGTGTCGAAGATGGATTATTTGCTGGTGATTTTGGCAACGGTAGCGGTAATATTCGGCGGGAAGGCATTTTGGGACTGGAAAAAAAATCGAACGCCGCGCCTTGAATTGGGAGAACTTGAAGAGGAACGCGCAGAATATTTGCAAGAAAACTTTGAGAAGGCGTTGGAAGATTTCAAGTACATAGAAGAGGCACGAAAGACAATAAGCGACAGAGAACTTTCGGCGCAACTGGCTAATTTGCAGAAGGTAGCGGGGAATTTAATATCGCACTTGGAAAAAAATCCTGA
>CAMJNB010000006.1 GCA_946407175.1 uncultured Selenomonadales bacterium
GCCGCCGATAAACGCCGCACGCGCCCCGTAAGTCGCCGCGTCCATGTTGTGTGCACGTCGCGCCCCGAAGTCCGAAACGAAGCGTCCGTTCGCCGCACGAACAATTCTGCGCGCCTTCGTGGCAATCAACGACTGGTGATTAATCTGCGCGAGAATGGCGGTTTCGACAAGTTGCGCGTCAATCAGGTTCGCCACGACCGTCAAGCACGGCTCGTTCGGATACATAATCGTGCCTTCGGGGAACGCGTAAATGTCTCCGCGAAAGTGAAAGTCCTTCAAGCTGTCAAGAAAGTCCGCGTTGAAAATCTTCTGTTCGCGCAGATAATCGATGTCCTTGTCGCTGAAGTTCATGTTCTCGATGTACTCAATGACCTGCTCAAGTCCGGCGAAAATCGCGAAGCCGCCCGCGTCGGGGTTGCGACGATAAAACACGTCGAAGGCGACGCGCACATTTTCGCCGCCGCTGACGAAGTAGCCGTTCGCCATTGTCATTTCGTAAAAATCCATCATCATGCTGATGTTGCGCTTGTCAAACTGCGTCATGATAAACCCTCCGTTTAGGGATTAGACACTACTTACTACTACTATTCACTAAAATCCATTTTTTCGCCGGGATTGACAGGGGACCAGATATTAAGTTCGTCCGGCGCCTCTTCCATAAAATTACGTGACGGTATCCACGTGGGATAACCTACACGGTGCATTGCCACAAGATTTTTAACGCAGACACTTTTTATAAATTCGGTGACGCCTTTTTCTTGCGCGTCGCCCAGCCTGCCGTCAACGGGGAAAAATGCCGTATCGACATTAAGTCCCTGCATTTTTTTCAACTGCTTTTTAAAAGTTTTCTCTGCCAACGCAATTTGTTCCGGTGTATCGTTTTCCCAATGCCACCAGTTAAAATCGCCGGCATGAAAAATCTTTTTACCCGACGCAGTTTCAACCAAAAATGAAACGCCTACGTCCGTCGAGTCGTACGTTGTAACCTTAATGCCGTCGCCTTCCCATTCGCTGTACTTTTTCATGAATGTGACAAGATCGGAAGGAAACATTTTGATTCGCTTTGTATGTTTTATGTCGTTGCTGAAAATGTAGCGCGAAGTCTGCGGCGCGTAAGCACGAATATGCGTGCCGAAATGGTCAAAGTGCGCGTGACTTACAAAAATGTATAAATGCTCAAAATCTCCTTTAGTGACGGCGCGGTCAACAATTTTTTCCGGGTCTTCGTAGTCGTCAAATACCATTAAAATATTTTCGTCTTTAATCATAAATCCGCTGTTAAGCAGATATACAATCTCCATTTTTTGAATCTGCCTCCTTTGTTTAGCTTTCAGGTTTCAGCTTTTAGCTTTCAGTTTTTAGAATCCTGCAAGCTGAAAGCTTTAAGCTTTAATTTTCGTGCATTGCCTTTTTAAGTTTTTCTTCCACTTCCGGCGAAATTTTTTCATCGTCCGGAATTTTCAGTGTCATGGCACGCCGAGTAAAGCCGCGTCCCATAACTTCATTTGTCGACATAATTATCATAAAAGCATTTATGTCAAGCGTATTGACAATGATTTTAAGTTTGCCCAACTGCGTCAATGAAACTATAACCATAGCAATTTCACGCGAATCACCGCTGAAAGCGCCTTCACCGTGCAAAAAAGTTACGCCGCGTCCAATCTCATTCATTATAGCATTGGCAATTTCACGCGACTTGTCAGAGATTATGAAAACCGCCTTACTTCGATTCAAGCCGGCTATAACTTTGTCGGTGACGTGCGAATTGACGTACATGAAAATAAGCGTGTACATTGCCGGTACGACACCGAACAAAATTGCCGCAACTGTAACAATCTGACAGTTAAACGCAAAAATCGCCGCACCCATATTCATTGAGTAAATTTTTCGCACAATCGCGCCTACAATGTCAAAGCCACCTGTACTGCCGTTCATGCGAAAGACAATGCCGTAACCTAAGCCGTTGAATACTCCGCCGAAAATCGACGCAAGCATCACGTCATTAACCGGCGCGTAGACATTTAAAAATCTCGTCGCGTCAATGCAGAATGAAAAAATTCCCGTGCCGATAATCACATCGACAGTGTAACTTTTGCCCAAAATTTTATATGACGCGATTAAAAGCGGTATGTTGTAGAGAAAAGTCTGTACGCCGATAGGAAGTTCAAACATGTAGTAAAGAATCATTGAAATGCCTGCCACGCCGCCGGTTAAAAGGTGACTGGGTACGACGAACAAATTTATTGAGCAGGCGGCGATTAAACAGCCGATAAACATTCCGACGTAGCGCAACGGTTTCCGCTTATAAATCGCGGCAGTAAGTCTCATCAGCATTCCCCCAATACAACGGCAGATATTATAGCACAAAAATTTTTTTTTAGCGCAATAAAAAATATTTTCGTCACGGCATAAAAAAAGACTCCCTTAAGAGTCCGTAAAAAGTTTTTATTTGAACCGCTCCGAATAATTCTTAATTCTACATTCTTAATTCTTAATTAATATATAATCGGGTTTAAGTTTTCGTCGCGCATTAACTTTGAAAGTTTTTTCACGCCGTCCATAAGTTCAAAATAATTTTCAGGGGTCAATGACTGCGAACCGTCCGACAGCGCCTTTGCAGGATTCGGGTGAACTTCCATCATCAAGCCATCCGCTCCCGCCGCAATAGCCGCAAACGCCATTGGTTTAATCATACGCCATTTTCCCGTGCCGTGACTTGGGTCAACCACTATCGGCAGGTGTGACAAATGCTTAACCGCCGCAACTGCGCTTAAATCCAGCGTGTTTCTCGTGTAAACTTCAAAAGTCCTAATTCCGCGTTCACACAAAATTACATCGGGTGTACCGGCGTTGATAATGTATTCAGCCGCGTTTAACCATTCGTCAATCGTCGCCGAAAGTCCGCGCTTAAGCATTACCGGCTTGCCGCACTTGCCTACTTCCTTAAGCAAACCGAAATTCTGCATATTCCTTGCACCGATTTGCATAATGTCCGCGTACTCGGCAACAGGCGCAATGCCTTCAACCGTCGTAACTTCCGTGACAACTTTTAATCCCGTTTTCTCCCGCGCCTCTGCAAGATACTTTAAACCTTCGATTTCAAGACCTTGAAAAGAGTACGGCGAAGTGCGAGGTTTGTACGCGCCGCCGCGCAGAAATTTAGCGCCGCCTTTTTTAACAATTTCCGCCGTCTCCAAAATTTGTTCGCGTGATTCAACCGCGCAGGGTCCCGCCATTATTACAGGTTCGTCGCCGCCGATTTTCACGCCGTCAATGTCGATAACCGTTGACTGCGGGTGAAATTCACGGCTTGCCAATTTGTAGCTTTTTGAAATTGAAACGATATTTTCAACGCCGTCCATTGCGCCGATTGCTACCGACGCCAACTTAGTTTTGTCCCCGATTACGCCTACGATTTTTTGTTGAGCGCCTTCCATGATTTTTGCTTCAAGTCCGGCGTCTTCTATACTTTTCACGACTTCAAAAACATTTTCAAAAGTCGCCTCAGGTCGCATTATTATTACCAATTTTAAAACTCCCTTTTTAAATTATAAATTATAACTTATAACTTATAACTTTTAACATATTGAACTTGCAGGTTAAAATTTTTACCGTGTATCTTTTTCAGCAACTTATAACCGGAAAAGTTCCCAAATCTTTCAGCCAAATGCTTTTATGCTTAACGCCGCCCAATGCGTCATTCAAAGTGCGACGATCGACATTGTTTTCAAGGTCAAAGAAAAAAATGTATTCGCCCAACTCCGTACGTGCGGGACGTGACTCAATTCGCGTCATATTCACATGGCGGAAGGCAAACTCTTTCAGCACTTCGCATAGTGAACCTGCGCGACTGCCGTCAATTTGGCAGATGATTAAAACCTTGTCACCCTTAGTCACGTAAATTTTTTTTGTACGGCGTATGACTTCAAAAAATCTCGTACGATTGGCGGCGTTATCTTGAATTTCAGATGCAAGCTTGACAAGGTGGTTAAGCTCACCTGCACGCTCTGAACAAATTGCCGCGTAGCCGTCGCTTAATTCAGATTCAGCTACAATTTCGGCGGCGCGGGAAGTGCTGGTAGTTTCGGCAAGTTCAACCTGCGAAAAAGTCTGCTGTAAAAATTTTCGGCACTGTGAAAGCGGCTGGGAATGCGAAAAGATTTTTTTCACGTCCGAAATTTTCACGCCGTCTTTCGCCATTAAGTGATTGTGTACCGTCCAAATAAATTCCCGCGCTATGACAAGTGATTCACTTCGCGCCAAAGTGTCAAGCGTGATATTTATGGAGCCTTCCAAAGAATTTTCAACCGGTACGAATCCCGCGTCGAGTTCTCCGTTTTCAACCGCTGTCAGTACTTCAAAAATTCCCCCATATATTACCAATTCTCGGTCATATGATAAAATTTGATTTAAGCGAAGTGCCGCCGCCTCTGAATGAGTTCCGCGCGGTCCCAATATGCCGACTCGTTCCAACTTAATCAATCCTCGCGTCAAAAACTCCGGCAAACTGCACCGCCGTAAAAATTTTTTCGTCGCTGACTTCGTGATTTCTGTCCATATAAATTTCCGTGAACTTCTTATCTGCGCGATAAGTCACGCCTAAAATGCCGTCAATATTTTTCAACGTCTCAACAATTTTTTCAATCGTCACAATGTCCGCGTCAACGTGTAAAACTTTGTAGTCAAGGCGTTCAATTTTAAAAATAACGGGGCGCGTGCCGTCATTGCAACAAGCAATCATCATGTGTTCATCGTTTGTCCAATGCCGCATAATCGAGCCGCCTTGCAACGCCGTATAAACGTACCTGCTGAAACAATCCCACGCCTCTGCACAATGAGCGCCTTTGCCCTGAGTCCAAAAAGTATCTTCGTCGCCGTAGCGTTCAAAAATATATTCTGCGCCGACTTGGTAGAAGGGACAAGCGCCGGAATTGGGATCTGCCAAATATTCTTCTTGCAAGTCTGCGAAAACTTTTTTGTCTATAACCGTAACTTTACATTTGTACTGCAAAATTTTTACCTCCCCTAAAAAATATTACGAAGTTTAACATAAAGAAAAAAAACTTACAAGCTTTGTTATACTTCGCATAAAATTCAAGGCGTTATATCTTGAAAAAGTTCGGCGTTTATTAAAATTAGATGAAAAATTTTGTTTAATTGCATTTATAAAAAATTTGTGTATAATGAAAATCAGAAAGGAGTTGTTTCCATTGATAGGCGATACATTACGAAAAGAACGCGAAAAGCAAAGAATGACAATTGAAGACATTGAAAACGGCACGAGTATCCGCGCCTCCTACATAGAAGCAATAGAAAAAGGCGAATACGATAAAATGCCGGGCAGAGTTTACGCCAAAGGTTTTATTAAAAATTACGCCAACTTTTTGAAATTGAACGGTGATGAAATTGTAAAGCAGTTTGTGGCAGAAGTTTCTCCCGCAGTTGAACCCGTTGAAATTGAAGTCAAGCCCGAAGAAGGCAAGAAAACTTCTTTCAGTATCAGCGGCAAAAGAATCATTGAAAGTGATGAAGGCGGTTTTTCAATCGGCAATTACCTTTCGGCGAACGCTATCCTTGCCGCGATTATTGCCGTTGTGGTAGTTGTCGGCGGAATTTTTTACTACACGAAAGATTCAGGCACGGAAGTTGCAAAGACTGATGTTAAAACGCAAGAGACTAAACCTGCCGCACAAACACAAACACCGGCTCCCGCACCTGCGCAACCTGCCGCTACAAATCAAGTAGCTGCCGCACCTGCTCCGCAAGTTGACGGCGTAAACGTTCAAGCTACTTTTTCGGACGATTGCTGGATGTTGGTAACGGTTGACGGCGCTGTAGTTTATGAAGGCGTCATTAACGCGGGTCAAGTTATGGATTGGAAAGGCAATGACAACGTGAACTTTCGCATAGGCAATGCCGGCGCCGTTGATTTTGTTATGAACGGTCAAAGTTTCGGCAAGCTCGGCGAAGAAGGCGCCGTAGTAGATAAGACGTTTAGTAAGTAGTTAGGAGTTAGGAGTTAAGAGTTAGGAGTTAGAAATGAGAAAGTACTCCTCACTCTTTACTAAAAAAATTCATTAGGGATTAGGGAAATTAAAATCTCTAATCCTAATTTTTTTGAGGAAATTTTTATGTCGTGGAAACAGGTTGAAATTTTAAAATCACTTCTTGCAAAGGAAACAGGCTACACGATTAAAGGCGGGCAGTTTAAATTTGCGCTGACGTATCCGAATTACTACCGCGTCGGTATGTCGAATTTGGGACTGCACATAATCTACAAGCTTTTAAATTCCCGCGCAGACACTTCCTGCGAAAGATTTTTTTTGCCGGAAGAAAAAATTGCCGCCGAAATTGAACGCACCAATTCCGCGCTGATGAGCCTTGAAACACAGACGCCGCTGAATCAATTTCAATTCATTGGATTTTCAATTTCTTTTGAACAGGATTATTTCAACGCCGTGAAAATTCTAAAACTCGGCAAAATAAAAATTCGTGCCGCCGAACGTACGAACTTAGATCCGATTTTAATTGCCGGCGGTCCCTGCGCTACGTTTAATCCCGCGCCGCTCACTGCGATTTTTGACGCCTTTGTTATCGGTGAAGGTGAAGTCATTTTACCGCCGCTTATGGAAGTGTTGACGGCGAATCAAAATGTGTCACGCGCAGATTTGCTGAAAAAAATTTCGCAAGTTAACGGCGTATACGTGCCGTCAGTTAGGTTAGATAACATTAAGCAGGGATTAGGTGACATTAAGCAGGTTACGCGGCAGTACGTGAAAAATTTGGACGAATACCCTGCGCATTCAGTGATAATTACCGATGACACAGAATTTAATATGTACCTTTTGGAAACTGCGCGGGGTTGCGGGCGTCACTGCCGTTTTTGTATGGCGGGATATTGTTTTCGGCGTCCGCGTAACCGCTCGCTTGAAACGTTGCAGACTGAAATTAATGCGGCTAAAACTTACGGCAAGCGGCTGGGGCTTATGGGCGCGGCGATTTCTGATTATCCGCAGATTAATGAACTGTGTAAATACATTCTTGACGCAAATTTAAAAATGTCCGTCGCGTCATTCCGCGCAGATTCCGTTACCGCCGAATTGGTTGACGCCCTTGCAAAAAGCGGCTTGAAAACTTTGACCGTCGCGCCGGAGGTCGGCAGTGAAAAAATGCGCCGTGTCACGAATAAGGGCATTACCGAAGAAAATGTTTTTACCGCAGTTAAGCTCGGCGTTGACGCGGGCATTAAAAATTTCAAGCTGTACTTTATGATTGGTCTGCCGTTTGAAGAAATGCAGGACGTTGACGCGATTGCCGAACTTGTCATTAGGCTGAAAAATTTTGTACCGGACGGCAAATTTACTCTCAGCGTCAATCCGTTCATACCCAAGCCGTTCACGCCGTTTCAGTGGTCGGCATTTGCCGATAAAAAATATTTGCAGACAGCGCTGAAAAATCTGCGCGGCAAGCTGAAAAAATTTCGTGACGTTGAAATAATTTCCGAGTCACTTAAATCAGCGAAAGTGCAGGCGATACTGTCACGCGGTGATGAACGCCTTGCCGAATTGGTCGCGCAGTCAGATTCGCCGCAAAAATTTATGGAGCTTTTCAAGTCGTCTAATCTTGATGAAAACTTTTATCTCGGTAAAAAAAGTTTTGAAGACGTTTTGGCGTGGGACGTTATCAATCAAGGCGTCACGAAAAAATATTTGCGGCAGGAATTTGAACGCGCCGCCGAATTTAAATATACGCCGCCTTGTTTCGACGGCTGTAAACGTTGCGGAGTTTGTTTGAATTAAGAATTAAGAATGGAGTTTAGCGAATGAGTTATTTTTTAAGACGTAATGAACAAAATTTATTTCACGGCAAATTTTCAATCTTCCCCGAAAATTTAATCACGCACGCAATTTCAACACGTATAGGCGGAGTGAGTGCCGCGCCGTATGATAGCTTAAATTTAGCGTTGCACGTCGGTGACGCTGATGAAAAGGTTTTGGCTAATCGTGAAAAATTTGCAAAGTCACTCGGCTTTAACCTTTCAGATATCGTGACGCCGAATCAAATTCACGGCGATAAAATTTTTAGAGTCGAAGAAATTCACAGAGGACGCGGCAGTAAAGTCTACGCTGATTCAATTTCAGAGACGGACGCGCTGATTACGAACGTGAAAAATCTGCCGTTAATGCTATGTTTCGCCGATTGCGTGCCGATACTTTTTGCGGACGTGAAAAACTGCGCGGTCGGTCTTGCGCACGGCGGCTGGAAAGGGACGCTTAATAAAATTGCCGCGAAAACTTTTTTGGCAATGCGTGAAAATTTCGGTACGACGGCTGAAAATTGTTTGGTCGGCATCGGACCTTCAATCGGCGCTTGTTGTTACGAAGTCGGCGAAAATGTCATTGACGCTTGCAAAAAAAATTTCCCTGCGGACGCCGATAAACTTATAATCAAGCGTGACGGCAAAGTTTATCTTGACCTTTGGGCGGCAAATAAAATTCAGCTTGAGGAAGTCGGCGTGCCTGCAGAAAATATTGAAGTTGCCGGAGAATGTACTTGCTGTAATGCAAATTGGTATTTTTCATTCCGCGCCGCGCGTAAAAATAATTTGCATGAGACGGGACGAATTGCCGCGCTTATCGCATTGAAGTAGTTAGCCGTTAGCAATTAACAGCTAACAGAAGGAGTGATTCTTAGCAATGTTAATTAGACCTTCAAAGTTAGTCGGTACGCTTGATGAACTTCAAGCCGCCTTAAACAATCCCGATATCTCTAACATAACAATTAATTCTACAATTTCCATTGACAAAGATACAGTCATAGATTTAAACGGCAAGAATGTAAATATTGTGGCAAATTTTTCGCGTGACGCCGTATTTACCTTAGACGCAGAAGGTATATCGCTT
The DNA here is from genome assembly GCA_946407175.1 of uncultured Selenomonadales bacterium. The sequence goes on from CAMJNB010000006.1 coordinate 8,904, forward strand.
ACGTTTAAATCTTCCAACGGCTCCGGCGGCATTGTCCCCGTGCGATTAAATCAAGCCGTCGCACTTATCGAGAATAATAATTTCAAGAACACCGTGACTTTTGACACAGGTTTTGACGTTGACTATTCAGCCTTTAAAAATTTTAATGTCATAAAGTCTCCAAATGCAATGACGCTGAATTTTACCGGCGCAAATATCACGAGTACAAAAAAAATATCAGCGGTTTCTATAAATATTTCCGGCGGCAGTATCACTTGTAGCGGTGAAGATGTGGCGATTTTACCCTACGGCACCTTCAATATGTCGGGCGGTAAGGTTAAAACTTTTGATGAAGGTGCCATCAGCATTTTTATAAGCGACGGCGTTAAGGCAAATATTTCCGGCGGTACGACAGGGAGCATACGCATAAACGGCGACGGCGCCAATTTAAAAATAAGTGGCGACGCAAAAATTATTGCTGACGGCCACGGCATTTATATTCCTGAGGCAAGCAGTAACGTTTCAATAGAAATGAACGGCGGAAGTATTGAAAGCGGATACACCGGCATAAACAACGACAGTGTAAGCAGTAATATTAACATAATCGGCGGTACAATCTCTGCAGGGTTCCACGGCATTGATTCTGCAGGCTCGGTCAATATTTCAGGCGGGGAAATTATTTCAAAAGGAACAAAATATTGCTCTGTTTTTGCCGACGGTGAAAATGCCGTTGTTTCAATTTCAGGCGGCAACTTCATTTCAAATGGGAACGGATGTATATACTTGAAAGGCGGCGCGAAAGGAAATGTCAGCGGCGGGACTTTTGAAGGCTATTACGCAATAGGTATCAACGCTTCAAAATCAGGACTCATTGACGAAGTGCGCGACGCAACTTTCAATACAGATTTTGACTACGGCTTGTTAAATGGCGCTTGCGTAAAAATTCACGGCGTGACTTACAAGCATACCGGCGAAGGTTGGTCAAATATCAAAGTCAATTTTACTGACTCCGACAAAACCAAACTTGATTCTGTGGACATACGTAGCGGCGCGGTTGAAGTTACCGACAAAAGCGGCACGCTGACTTTGAAAAAAGGTGACGAATACGAATATATTAAAAGTTTCAACAAAATCATAAAGTATTGGCAGGGGCATTTATTTACTAAGTACGACTTAAGGTACCGCGCAGAAATTTTAGCAAGTCTTTACTTCGGTCTGCAGACAGATAAAATTATCATGTTGGTAGGAAATCCCGGTACCGGCAAGACGACTCTGGTAAAATATTTGGCAAAGTCTTTCGGCTTTGAAGACGCGGCGATAATTCCGGTACAGCCGAATTGGACTGACAAAGGCGACTTGCTCGGCTACTACAATCCGCTGAACAAAAGTTACATGGCGACGGAATTTTTGGAAGCGCTGATAAAATTCAGCAACCTTGCCAAAAATCAGCCTGACAAAATTTTTATAATCTGCCTTGACGAAATGAACCTTGCGCACATTGAATATTACTTCGCCGAATTTTTGAGCGCCTTGCAGACAGACAGAAAAATTTCTTTGTACAGCGAATCAATACGCGAAAATATTCAGCGCGAATTGCAAATCGGCGGCTTTGATTTAAATTCGGACATTGAATTTGACGCCAATGCAGTTTTGGAAATGAATATCACGGAGCGCCAATACTACCTTGACTTGTGGCGTATGTACGACATGATGAAAAAATTTCCCGCCGTGTTGACAATTCCGCCGAATGTAAAATTTTTCGGCACGCTTAATCAAGATGAAACGACGCTTGACGTGAGTCCGAAGGTTATTGACAGGGCTTATATCATTCGCCTTGAAATGTCCGACGAGAAATTAAATTTTGACGGCGATTTTAAAAACACGTTGGAATATAAACCGATTGAAAGTTACAGAAAAAAATTTAATGCCGACCTTGACGCGAAAAATTTAAAAGACTCCATGAACGCCGTTGCACCGATAAGCTATCGATTAATCGCGCAGATTTTCAATCATAAAAACTTCAAAACGTGGCAAGGCGTTATAGGCGGCAAGTCTTTGGCAGATTTTATAATCTCTTCGTGCTTTTTGCCGAAAGTCAGACTTGATGAGGACGCTTACAAAATAAAAATTGACGCGCTGAAAAAATTATGCGCCGGTCATACACTCAGTGAAAAAATTTTGAGTGACATTGATGACGGCGTTGAGGCAGATTATTGGAGGCGGTAAATTTTGAAACTCAAACTTTGTATGGTTCAACATAATGCCTTGCCGCAGAATGTAATAAAGCTTGATGAAGATGCCTATAGCGAAGATATTCGGCGCGACGATGACGTGGGAAGAAAATTTTTCACTGCGCGTACGCATTTCAGATATAACGGCAAATTTTTTAATCCCGCCTTTGAAATGGAATTTGAACTCGGCGAAAATCCCGCCGCTTATACTTTGGCGTACAGTCCCGACAGCGACGGCTCTAATCTTACAAATTTTCGGCGTCACAAAAATATTTTTTACGACGTTGCAAACGGCAACAAAGATTTTGCATTGGGCGCGACAAATCCCGGCGTCACGTATATTTATGTACTGAAAAACAGCGTCATTCAAGGTAAGCCCCGCCGCCTTGTAGTTTTCCCCGCCTCAATGACTCTTGCCGAATTTGAAAAAATGATTCACGAAATTAAACTTATTCGCAGTGAACTCATTCAAAAATCGGACGGTCAAGGTAAAAGCGGCTTGCCGCAAGATTTAGTGGATATGTGCAGTACCGATGACTTGAAAAAGTTTTGGGAAGGCTTAAACAAGTACGTCAAGGAACTTTTGGCGATATTGCAAAGGATTGACCGGCACCCGCGTTTCGGCTTGAAAAAAATTCAGACGCCGTGCAAGCTTGAAAAAATTCGCAAGTTCGACGGCAAAATAATTCGGCAGTACCTTGAAAATCCTCTGCGCCAAAATTTTTTTGTTGACGCCGATGAAATCACGTACAATATCTTTGAAAATCGCCTGCTGTTCGATAAAATTTCAAAACTTAGCGAATTTGTTTTGGAAAGCTCCAAATCGCAGAAAATAAAGTTGACCGAGACGCGACAAAATATTTTGGGCAAAATGGTGACGCTTAAAAATTCCGCCGCAAGGCTCAAAGACGATGTGAAACTTTCGGCGGAGACTTCAAAATATCTTGAAAAGAGTCTTGAAAAAGTTGAAACCGATTTAAAAATTGATTCGACGGTAAATGAAATTGTTGCGACGCTGGATAAATGTTTGGCGCTGAATTTTTTCCGCGCAGTTGAACGGCAACACGAAAATTGGCGAATGACACAGATTTTTACCAATGACGCCAATTATCATGCCGCGTACTTGAAACTGAATCACTTGAATAAGGTTTTGGACTTTTCCTTCACTGCCGACAAAAACGCGATTATTCATGAAAAATTGGACGTGCTTTATGAATATTGGGTGCTTGCCAAAATCGTCGAATATCTCATTGTCAAATTAGGTTGGCGCAGTGCCGACGGCGGCGATAATCCCGCAGAGGTACTGCGAAATTTTTTTGAAGTTAGAAATGTCCGTTGGAAAAGGGACGCGCATATTTTTTTGGCTAAGAAAAATATGGCTATGGAAATTTTTTACAATACACCGGTAAAATTTTCATTGGGTAGCGACAGCAAATTGAGACCGGATTATCTTTTTAAAATCAAAGTCAATCTTGATCCGCCTAAAATTTTTATTTTGGACGCGAAGTACAGAAACTACGAAGAGCAGGGATTTTTCAACGGCTTAAGGCGTGACTTGTCTACCGTCTGCATAAAAAAATATATTCAGGAGATTGAAGATAAAACGCATTTGCAGGTTACAACGTCTTTTATCGTGCATACCGACAAGACGCCGCGCTTATCGTCTGAAAATGCGGACAACGTCAATACATACTGGCAGGAAAAAGATTTGGGCAAGTACGTAATTTTTAACGGTACGGCTGATAAACGCAGTAAAGACGTAAACAAAATTTCTGACGGAAGTAAAAAACAATTCGGCGCATTTTATCTTTTGCCTAATG
>CAMJNB010000007.1 GCA_946407175.1 uncultured Selenomonadales bacterium
TAGCAAACTTATCTTATCAGATTTCTCATGGTTTTACTTTTTCAACAGACCCTAGTCCCTAGTCCCTAAATTGAAAGGAGAAATTTTATGTTACTTACTTTGGCATCGGCAATTTTCGTCTTCGGACTTCTGGTACTTTTTCACGAACTCGGACACTTCATCACGGCGAAATTGACCGGTATGCGCGTAGACGAATTTGCAATAGGTTTCGGTCCCAAACTTTTCAGAGTGCGGCGCGGCGAAACGGTTTACTCAATTCGTGCAATTCCGCTCGGCGGCTTTAATGACATTGCCGGTATGGACCCAAGCGATAATCAGGCAGGTGAACGCGGCTACTGCGAAAAGCCCGTACTTTCGCGAATGATTGTAATTTTAGCCGGATCCGGTATGAATTTCATTTTACCGATAATTTTATTTTTCGGTATCTACTGCTTTCAAGGCGTAGCGCAACCTTCGCCTGAACCTATTTTAGGCGCTATAATTGACGGTATGCCCGCGCAGGAAGCGGGACTTTTGTCAGGTGACAGAATTTTAAGCGTCAACGGCGAAAAAATTTCTACGTGGAAAGAATTTACCGAAAAGATTCAACTTGACAAAGATAAATCGCCCGTGCTGATTCAGTATGAAAGAAATTCGCAGGTCGCCGAAGTTTCAATCACGCCTACAACAGATTTAAACAGTGACAGAGCTTTAATCGGCGTACAAAATCACGTTATCTACGAATCAAAAGGCGTCGTCGAATCCTTAACAATGTCGCTGGAACATACGTGGGACATAATACTTTTTATGCTTGACGCATTGGCAAATTTGGTCAAGGCACCTTCCGGCGCGGCAGTCACGGGACCTGTCGGCATTGCGCAAATGGCGGGTCAAGTAGCCACGCTCGGCTTTGTACCTCTTTTAAACTTCGCGGCACTGTTAAGCCTTAATCTCGGCATAATAAATTTATTGCCGGTACCTGCGCTTGACGGCGGACACTTCGTCGGTCTCGTCATTGAGGCTGTACGCGGCAAGCCGTTGAGTCCTAAGGCTTTAAGATACACTCAAAGTGTCGGTATCGCGTTACTTTTACTTTTAACCGTCGTCGTCACGGCTAAAGACGTGATTAACGTTTTCTCAAAATAAAATGGACGCGAACAGAAAAATTAAACTTACAATTTTACTCGGTTGCTTAACGGCGCTGGCACCATTGGCAACGGATATGTACCTGCCTTCACTGCCGTCAATGGACGCGGAATTTAACGTCGGCACTTCATTGATTCAGCTGACTTTAACGGCTACCATTGTCGGAATGGGCGCGGGACAAATTTTCGCGGGACCAATCAGCGATATGTGCGGCAGAAAAATTCCGTTGGTCGCGGGAATGTCAATGTTCACGCTGTCAACGGTCGGCTGTATGTTGGCAAGCGATATAAAAATATTTTTGCTGTTTCGCTTGGTGCAAGGCTTAAGCGGCGCGTTCGGCATTGTAATAGCGCGTGCGATAGCTAGGGACTGTGCAAGCGGCGCGGAGCTGACAAGATTTTTTTCAATGCTGATGACGGTCAACGGCTTGGCACCGATACTGGCACCGGTTATCGGCGGACAAATTTTAATCTTCGCGTCGTGGCGCGGCGTCTTCGTGCTACTTTCGCTAATCGGCATTGCTTTAACCGTGTCAACGCTGATGTTTGAAGAGACGTTGCCGAAAAGGTTACGTGCAGAAAATTTCTCTGCGACATTTAAAAATTTCGGCGCGATGTTTCACGATAAATATTTTTTGGGACATTGCCTTTTGCAAAGTGTATGGTTCGCAGTATTTTTCGCGTATATCTCCGGCTCGGCGTTTCTCTTTCAAAATATCTACAACGTTTCGCCGCAGACATACAGCTTGATTTTCGGCGGGTTAAGTTGCTCGCTGGTAGTGGCGGGCGTGGTACCGATGAAGTTGGCGGGAAAAATTCCTGAATTGCAAATGCTCGGTTGGACGGTATGTCAAGCGCTAATCGGCGGCATTTTATTTTTTATCTGCGTCATAACTCACGCGGCTATTGAGTTGACGATACTAAGCCTTTTTGTAATGATACCGGTCGGATCGGTACTGGGCGCGACGAGTTTTTCACTGTCAATGCGAAATCACGGCAAGGAGGCAGGTGCGGCGTCGGCGTTATTGGGAAGTTTGCCGATGTTTGCAGGCGGTTCAATGGCGCCGGTAGTCGGCATTGCCGGCAGTCATACGGCGTTGCCAATGGCGATAATTTTTTTGGTCGGTGAAATTTTGGCGCTGACAATTTTTTTTAAGCTGATTTACCCAATTCATAAACGCGGCGCGGCGATGAGAATTAAGAATTAAGAATTAAGAATTAAGGATTAAGGATTAAGGAAAGGTGCGATTATAATGTTAAAGTCAATTTTAATGTCGGTAGTTGCGATAATTTTACTCGGCGCTATGGCTTTTGCGGCAGGTACTAATGCCGATACACAACCGGTTGATAAAAATATTTTACCTGCGCATAAGCATACGGCGAACTGCGAAAAAACTACCGCTGAACCCGTGCAAATAATTTGTATCCTTGACCGTAGCGGCTCAATGCATTCGCTTGCCAATGACGTTATCGGCGGCTACAATTCTTTTTTGGCGAATCAGCGCAAAGAGTCGGGCAAGGCGGAAGTCACTACGGTTATTTTTGATGACAGGTATGAAAAAATTTCTGACGCCGTTGACTTGAATGAGGTTAAAGATATCACGTCGGCTGAATACTTTGCACGCGGCAACACGGCTTTAATGGACGCGATTGGCAGGACAATTACAGAGACGCTTGCCAATATGGAAAAGGAAAAAATTTGTCCCGCTAAAAGGCGCGTATTGGTGTTGATTATGACGGACGGGCTTGAAAATGCCAGCAAGGAGTATAACAAGACGGCGGTTAAAGCGCTGATTGAATCCACTACAAAAAATTATGAATGGCGCTATGAATTTATCGGCGCGAACATTGATTCTGCGGCAGAGGCGAAGTCAATCGGCATTGACGCTAATCACGCAATGAATTATGACGCGGACAGTGAAGGCGTGCAACAATCTTTTGCAAGAATGGGCGAGGCGGCTAAAGAGGTTAGAAGATAGCTTAGAGCTTAGAGCTTGGAGTTTGGAGTTTGGAGCTTAGAGTTTGGAGCTTGGAGCAGGTAAGGGTAGTTGAAAAATTTGAATAGAAAAATTACACGACAAATTCAAGTAGGCAAAATAAAAATCGGCGGCGGCGCTCCAATCAGCGTGCAATCTATGACCAACACCAAAACTACGGACGTTAAATCTACCGTCGAACAAATTTTAAATCTGCAGGCGGCGGGTTGCGACATTGTACGTGTTGCCGTACCGAATATGGACGCGGCTAAATGTCTGCACGAAATAATTTCTACCGTCGAAGTGCCGATAATCGCTGACATACACTTTGACTACAAACTTGCGCTTGAATCGATTAATCAAGGCGTTGCGGCGCTTAGGTTAAATCCCGGCAACATAGGCGGCGCGGCTCACGTTCGTGAAGTGGTTGCGGCGGCTAAGGATAAAAAAATTCCAATACGAATCGGCGTAAATGCAGGTTCGTTAAGCCGAAAGATTTTACAAAAATACGGCGGCGTGACTGCGGAAGGTCTTGTCGAATCTGCGCGGGAGCACGTGAAAATTTTGGAAGATGAAAACTTCTTTGACATAAAAATTTCACTCAAGGCGCACGACGTACCTTTAACGTTGCAAGCTTACCGTTTAATGTCCGCGCAGGTTGATTACCCCTTGCACGTCGGTATTACAGAGGCGGGTACGATTAAAGGCGGCGTGATAAAATCTGCGGTAGGTATCGGCGCACTTTTGGCTGAAGGTATCGGCGACACTATACGTGTTTCGTTGACCGGTGACCCCGTTGCGGAAGTGAAGGTCGGCAATGAAATTTTAAAATCGCTCGGCTTAAGAGACTTCGGCGCTACGTTAATTGCCTGTCCCACTTGCGGCAGGACGCGAATTGATTTACCTAAAATTGCCGCGCAGGTTGAATCAAAACTTTCAAGCGTGAAAAAAAATATCAGCGTAGCGGTTATGGGTTGTGTAGTGAACGGTCCAGGCGAGGCGCGAAATGCTGACGTCGGTATTGCCGGTGCTGACGGCGAAGGTATTGTCTTTCGCAAAGGTGAAATTGTTCGCAAGGTTGCCGAATCTGAATTGGTCGACGAACTTTTCAAAGAGATTGACGCCTTGATATAGGGAATAGTTAAGAGTTAAGAGGGAAGAGTTAAGAGGGAAGAGAAAATTTTTACGCGGTAAGAAAGGAAAATGATGTTACACCCTAAGATAGCGAATTTGTCGGCGACGCGGCACATACTCAAAACATTCAATCTGCGTGCGTCGAAGAGATTGGGACAAAATTTTTTAATAGACTCGGCGGTAGTTGACGGAATTGTTGACGCGGCTGAAATTGCGGAAGGCGATAATGTCTTGGAAATCGGACCCGGCATAGGCACTTTGACACAGGGACTTCTTGAGGCAGGCGCAAATGTCACGGCGGTGGAATTGGATAAAAAGTTACCGGCGGTGCTGGCTCAAACGTTGGAAGGCTACGAAAATTTCAAATTGGTACAAGGCGACATTTTGAAAGTGGACATTGAAGAGTTGATGCCGCAAAATTTCAAAGTGGTAGCGAACTTGCCGTACTATATCACGACGCAAATTTTGTTGACGCTTATGGAAAGAAAATTGCCGCTGACAAAAATCGTGACAATGGTGCAAAAAGAAGTTGCCGAAAGAATGATAGCCGCACCCTGCTCGAAGGCTTACGGTGCAATGACGGTAGCTGTACAATTCCGCGCAGATGTACATATTGCCTTCGACGTGCCGCCTGAAAGTTTTATGCCACGTCCCGAAGTCACAAGCTCGGTTGTAGTCTGCGACATTCGCGAATCACCTTTCAAAGTCGACGAAACATTTTTTACAAAGGTTGTACGTGCGGCATTCGGTCAACGCCGAAAGACTTTGTTAAATTCATTGGTCGGCGCAGGGTTTCAGCGTGACGCCGTTGCAAAGGCGCTTGAAACTGCAAAAATTGAACCTGCGCGGCGTGCAGAAACATTGACGCTTGATGAGTTTGCTAAATTAGCTTGTAGCTTGTAGATTAGATATTAGATATTAGATATTAGATATTAGAGTTTTTAACTTGCCGCCACCGTGCGGTTTTTTTTATTGCAAAAAATCTTCCGCCTAATTTGACTAAAAAAATTAACTTTGTATAATTGTTGCAAAAATTTAAATCGGAAAGGAAGTAATTCAGTGGACTTTACAAGCAGTGAATCATTTGTCGGCGTGTTCGGCAGTGAAGAAAATGACACAATCAATCTTACAGGCAACTTTTCTACCGTCTACGCATTGGGCGGCGATGACGTCATAAGAAGTTTTTATACGTACAATTCCGTAGTTCAAGGCAACGGCGGCAACGATTCAATTTATAACTACAGCGAATTAACTACCGTTACTGCTGATGACGGCAACGATTATATACAAAATAACGCCAGCAACGCCACGCTTTTTGGCGGCGACGGACGCGACACCCTTTTTTCACAGGACCGCTTAATTTTCATCAACCTTGACGGCGGCGCCGGTATGGACTTCATCAATAATTACAGTAGCTATTCTACGATTGACGGCGGCGACGGCACGGACTACGTCACGAATTTTTACGGTAGGGAAGTGCTTTTAGGCGGCGGCGCTGACCAAGACATACTTATAAATTACGGCGAAGGATCCACTATAGCAGGCGGTGACGACGAAGATAAAATTTTTAATTACGCCTCGAATGTTTCAATAGACGGCGGCACAGGCAAAGACTCCATTTACTCAGCTATTAATCTTTTCAGCATAAGTGTAAACGGCGGCGCGGGCAACGACTCCATTCACAATAACAGCTCTATCTCTACAATAGGCGGCGGGTTCGGCAATGACAGTATTCTTTCTACCGAATTGGCGTCCAATGTCCTTTTAATCGGCGACAATGCCAATGACACGATACGCAATTACAGCGCCAATGCCACCATTAACGGCGGTATCGGCGACGACTGGCTTTACAACTACGCCGACGGCGCCAATATCCTTTACTACAATCACTACGGCGAAGAATACATTTACTCTTACGCCGACAATGTCAATATAATTTTGCCAGACTTAACCGTTGCAGATATCGAATACGCCAAAGACGCTACCGATTATTACGAAATTCACTTTAATCATAACAGCAGTATTTTTGTTCAGAAGGCAGACTCCAATCCTACCTTCAGATTCAGCGACGGTTCAAGTTATGCCTACGACAATTCAAAGGCGACTTTTGTAAGTAAATAGCTTGGAGCTTAGAGCTTGTAGCTTGTAGCTTGGAGCCGGTAATTTTTATGAACGACGATTTATTACTTTTACAACTGCGCGACTGTTTCACGGCGGGCTACACCTTGCCGCAGTTTTGCATTGACCAAAATATTAAAAAGCCGCTTTTCATTGCGCCGAATGAAAATTACACGGCTTTTTTGTGGGAAGTTCACGTGCAATTTAATTTCGACAAACGCATTACGCCGATCTTTGTCATTCTAAACAGTAAAGGCACGGAAATTCGTTTTAGTCCCGGTACTTTATTCAGCGCCTTGAAATTGCAAAGCGCCGATGAAATTTCGCTTGATGAATACGACGCGGTAATTGTTTTGTCGGCACAAAGACTTCAAACTGAAATTAAAAACTGCATTTATCTTGATGACCTTTTAAATTATTTTATCGTTCATACTTACGTTGACATACCATTTTTGCATTTTTTGCGGCGGCATCCAAAAATAAAATTTTTCCTAACGAACTTTACAACCATTCATCCGAGTGATGCGAACAGTAAAAATGAAAAAGACCTTCTGCAAAAAAATCCATACCTGCTTGACCCTATGCGAAAAAGTTTGAAAAATGATACAAGCGGCGAAGTTACGACGCCTTACGACGTTTTCGGCTACACGCGGCAGGATATTTTGGATTTATTGGATACGCAGGAAATTTTTACGCAAGCGGACGGATCCACTATTTTCAAAGACAATCCCAAGCCGCTTGTACGCATTGAAAACGGCAAACGTGTTACTGCAGATCAGCCGGATAAATTTATAAATCGCATTTATTTTGTCGGCGGCTGTTCGCATTACGGCACCGGCGCGCCTTTTGATAAAACCATTCCGTCTTACCTGCAAAAACTTCTGAATCAAGCCGCGCTGCCGTACCGCGTAGAAAATTATTCGCAGTTTTTTACATACCGCTACCAAGATATTTTGTACAATCTTAACACGTTGCCGCTTATGCCGAATGACATTGTAATAGTTTTTTTTGACAACATACTTTCGCCGAACCTGCCCGGTATCGATGTCAGTCAAACTTTTTTGAGACCGCATAACTACGGCGAAGTTTTTGTAGACTCTGCTCACGTCAATGAAACAGGTTATAAAATTTTGGCAGAAAAGTTTTTTGAAGTTTTGACGCAAAATAATTTCTTCAAAGATATTAATTTTCAATACCCCCCCCCGCCGCCTTTGCCGCACCGATACGGTATACCGCTTGAATACGGCGAAAATACTTTGGTCAATGCGGAGTTGGACGCATACAAAAACTTTCTGCGCGACTGTCGGCTTAAAGTCGGTTGCATAGTGATGAACGCCAATCCCTTTACATTGGGACATAAATATTTGGTAGAGTACGCGGCGGCAAGAGTGGACAAACTTTTCATAATGGTAGTGTCTGAAGATAAAAGCGAGTTTACATTTGCAGAACGGTTTGAACTTGTTAAACGCGGCACAAAAGAATTTCCAAACGTCGAAGTGTTACCGAGCGGACAATTTGTAATATCGCAGAAAACATTTTCAGGCTACTTCAATAAAGAAAATTTGCAGGACGTGAAAGTAGATTCAAGCTTGGACGTAGAAATATTTGCACGGGAGATAGCGCCTACATTAGGCGTGACGATACGATTTGCAGGTGAGGAACCTCAAGACAGCGTGACGCGGCAGTACAATGAAAATATGAAAAATATCTTGCCGCGATATAATATAAAATTTTGCGAGATACCGCGCAGGGATTTTCAAGGTGAAGTTATAAGCGCAAAAAGAGTGAGAGCCGCATTGAAGGCGGGTGACCTTGAAAAGGTTAAAGCGCTTGTACCGGCTACGACGTTTGAATATCTGCGCGAGAAATTTGGTAAAAAATCTGAACAGTAATTAGGTGGTGTTTTAATGGCTGATACGTCAGTAAGCTACAAATGTCCGAATTGCGGTGCGCCGTTGACATTTATGCCGGGCAAAAAAACGGTGAGCTGTGAATATTGCGGGACTGAATTTGAAGTAGCGGCGATAGAGGAAATGTTCCGCGCGAAAGATGAAATGGCGGCGCGGGCGCAAGAGGCACGCGAGGCGAAATGGGACACTGAAAACGCGGGTAACGAGTGGACAGAGGACGAGGCGGCGGCGCTTAAGGCGTTTACTTGCTCAAGTTGCGGCGCTGAAATTGTATGCGACGAAAACACAATGGCTACAGAATGCGTTTACTGCGGCAACCCCACGATGATTCCGAAACGTTTTGACGGCGCATTAAAACCCGACTTAGTTATACCGTTTAAAAAAACTAAAGAAGACGCCGTGAATGCGCTGAAAAAATTTTATGAAGGTCGTTGGCTCCTGCCGAGTAACTTCACTGCCAATAACCGCGTCGAGGCAATTCAACCTATGTACGTACCGTTTTGGATGTTTGATTCTGAAGTAGATGCACACGCGGAATTTCGTGCGGCTAAAATTCGCGTTTACGATACGCCAAATGAAGTTGTCACGGAAAAAAGCGTTTACAGCTGTCAACGTTCAGGCAAGATGAGGTTTGTCAAAATTCCTGCGGACGGCAGTAAAAAGATGAACGATGAATTTATGGACAGCATTGAACCTTTTGACTACGGCGAACTGGTAGACTTCAGTTCTGCGTACTTGACAGGTTACCTTGCCGACAAGTACGACGTGACGGCGGAAGATTGCACCGAGCGTGTCAATAAGCGAATGGAAAACAGCGCCATTGCCGTGCTTGAAAACAGCGTGCAAGGTTACGACGAATGCGAAGTTGAAGACTCCGCAGTTATTAAAGATATCGGCAAAGTGATTTATGCAATGGTGCCGGTATGGATTTTGACGACGCGATACAATGACAAGCCTTATACTTTTATGATGAACGGTCAAACCGGCAAAGTGGTAGGCTCTCTGCCGTACGACAGCTTTAAATCTTTTCTGTACCCTGCAATTTTCACCGTAATTTTAACGCCGATACTCTACTTTATCTTCAAATTGCTTATGGAGTAGGAGGGCGGCACGATGTTAAGAAAAATTTTCGCATTGACGGCGCTAATCACGGTTTTAAATCTCGCCTTTGTACTTCATATTGCAAACACGGTAAAAGCTACGCCCGTTGCAAAGGAACCTGCAAACGCGGTTATTGACACGATGAACCTTTTGAAACCCGATGAAGTCAGTCGCCTTTCGCGCAGGATTAAAGCGGTTGAAGATAAATACAACGTGCGAATAGGCATTGAGTTTTTGAAAAATACGCACGGTCAGAGTGTTGAGGCTACGGCTAATTCACTGCTTGATAAAAATTTCAGCGGCGGCGCCAACGGCGGTATTTTGCTTTTAGTGGTAATGGATTCGCGCAAATGGCAAATTTCTACCGATTCAAGAATGCAGGAAAGAATTTATGACACGAATGCCATTGCCGCAGGTTTTCTCGACAAGTTAAGCGCGGGTGATTATTTCGACGCCTGTTCAAGCTACATTGACGGCGTGGAAAATAGTTTGGCGTACTACGAACAAAACGGCTCGGCTTATGATTCTGCAGATGAATTTAACGTGTTTGCACTTATGGTAGCCTTTGTTGTTGCGATTATCTGCGCATATATGTTCCGCTCCGCGCTAATCGGTTCAATGAGTAATGTCCGTCCCGCCTTTGAGGCAGGTGAATATCTTGACCGAAATTCGGTTGATATCAATGAGAAGAAAGACCGCTATCTTTTCACGAATACTACGCGCAGACGTAAAAGCAGAGGAAGTTCAAGCGGCGGCGGTTCAAGTGGCGGCGGTGGCAGTCACGGCGGTAGCGGCGGCAGTTTTTAATTGAATTAAGAGTGAAGAATTAAGAATTAAGAATTAAAGCTACCGGCTACAAGCTAATATAAATTTGAGGTGAAAAAATGGTTTCGGCTAAAATGTACGAACTCGGTACAAAAAAATCTACAATCAGAACAATTTTTGAATTTGGTAGAAAGCGTGCGGCGGAGGTGGGCGAAGAAAATATTTTTGACTTCAGCTTAGGCAACCCCAATGTCCCGACGCCTGACTTTGTACGCGACGCGGCGATTGAAATTTTGCAGACCTTTGAACCTTCGCAAGTTCACGGCTACACGGTGGCGCCCGGCAATCCTGCGGTACGTGATACGCTGGCGAAAAGTGTCAACGCGCGTTTCGGTACCAACTTTGCAGGTAAAAACTTTTTCATAACGGCAGGAGCGGCGGCGGCTATTACAATCTGCTTTAAAGCCCTTACCGAGCCTGGTGACGAGTTTATAACCTTCGCGCCGTACTTTCCCGAATACAAAGTTTTCGTCGAATCGGTTGGCGCAGAATTAAAAGTAGTTCCCGCGCAGGTTAAAGACTGGCAAATTAATTTTGATGAGTTTGAAAAGTTTTTGACGCCGAAAACTAAGGCTGTGATAATAAATTCGCCGAACAATCCTTCAGGCGCGGTGTATTCTGAAGAGACGATTAAAAAGCTGGCGGAAGTTTTAACGGCTAAGTCGCAAGAATACGGTCACGCGATTTTCATAATTTCCGATGAACCGTACCGCGAAATTGCTTACAACGTTGAAGTCCCCTACGTGCCGAAATTTTATGCAAATACGTTGGTCTGCTACTCTTACAGCAAGTCCTTTTCACTGCCTGGCGAACGTATAGGCTACGTGATTGTGCCTGATGAAGTTGAGGACTTCGGCAAAATTTACGGCGCCGTAGCAGGTTCGGCAAGGGTTTTAACTCACGTCAACGCGCCTTCACTTTGGCAGTTGGTAATTGCGAAATGTGCAGGTAAGCCGTCCGATATCACGATTTATGAGCGCAACGCCAAACTTTTGTACAACGGCTTAATCGACGCAGGTTTTGAGTGCGTCAAGCCGCAGGGTGCATTTTATCTTTTTCCGAAGGCATTGGAAGATGACGACTATGCATTTTGTGAACGCGCCAAGAAATATGATTTACTGCTTGTACCTGGTGCTGACTTTGGTTGCGCGGGATATTTTCGCGCGGCGTACTGCATAAAGACTGAAACTATTGAGCGCTCCTTGCCGCTGTTTAAAAAGTTGGCGGCGGAATATCGGAGGTAACACGTAAAAGTTTATGAAAAATTTTTATGAATACAAAAAAAGCCTTTTTGGCATTTGCATACTTGCTTGCGTGTTGATTATGGCAGGTTGCGGCAGTACGTCTGAAAATCAATCCGCAAATCAGCGCGAAGAGACAATTTTTGATAATACGGCAGAGGCGTTTATAGGCACTTTAAAAATATTTGCCGCTAACGGAAATTTTGATTTATCTGAACCGAAATTTTCTACTGTCGATAACAAAAAGTACTGCACTTTCAATTTTGGCGGCTCTGAAAATAATAAAGTGACTTTGAAATTAAATCCTGATGATTCAATAATAAATGCGGAAATTTCTGTTACCGAATCAAGCAAATACGACGCAGGCAAAATGGCGGGAGTGCTATTGGCAGGAACTTTTATTACTACCGGCGTTGAAGACGCCGAGTTACAAAAGTTTTTATCGGCCTATCAAAAAATTGCTGAAGAGGCAGTACGCAAACAAAATAATACGACTACGCCGCTTATCGACCAAGACATTAAAATTTATAACGCCATTAAGAAGAAAGATTTTCGCGTAAATATTAAATGCGATGATAAGCAAGCAAAATATTTTGTCGAATTGGCACGTTAATATGAAGGTGATATTTTGAAGGCACTTTGTATAATTCCTGCGCGGTATGCGTCGACGCGCCTGCCCGGTAAACCGCTGAAAGATATTTGCGGCAAGCCGATGATTTGTCGCGTTTATGACCGTGCTAAACTTGCAAAGTCGGTTGATGAAGTTATTGTAGCTACGGACGACGAAAGAATTTTTCAAGCGGTGGAAAAAAATCACGGTCGCGCAATGATGACACGTGCAGACCATAAAACCGGCGCGGACAGACTTGCGGAAGTTGCGGAAAAATTTTCTGACGTTGATGTCATTGTAAACGTGCAAGGCGATGAACCACTGATTGAACCGAGCTTGATTGATGAGCTTATCGCGCAGTTTGAAAGTGACGCGGCATTACAAATGGCTACCGTTGCCGTCGAACTTCACGACGAAGACGAGATGAAAAATCCCAATAATGTCAAGGTGATTTTCGACAAACAAAATAATGCGCTGTACTTTTCGCGTTCGCTGATTCCCTATCCGAGAAATGTCGGCAAGGCGAAAGTTTACAAGCACATCGGCATTTATGCGTACCGCCGAAATTTTTTGCTTGACTATGCCAAAATGCCGTCCACGCCACTTGAGGAGAGTGAATCGCTTGAACAACTGCGCGCGCTTGAAAACGGCTACAAAATCCGCGTCATAATCAGCGATTGTAAATTTATCGGCGTCGACACGGAAGAAGATTTAAAATTGGTCAACGAAATTTTTAGCCGCTAGGGCGTGTTGAATAATATAAAAAATGGTAAAATAGCGTAGAGG
>CAMJNB010000008.1 GCA_946407175.1 uncultured Selenomonadales bacterium
TGCAAAGGAAAACGGCGCATTAATAATCGATAGCGATATGGCTAAAGAAAAACTGCCTGAATTTAACGGCGGACTTTTGGCAAATGCTGTTCACGATGAAAGTACAAGTATTGCTAACAGAATATTGGACAGCGCATTACTTAGCGGAGACAATGTAGTCTTACCTATTGTCGGAAGTTATGAAAGCGATGTGCAAGAAAAAATTCAACGCTTGAACTCTGAAGGGTACGAAGTAAATTTGTATCACGTAGCCTTGACGCTTGAAAAAACTCTTGAACGTACTCAAAACAGATTTAAAGAAACAGGCAGATTGGTCTCAACAACTTATATTAAATCCGTTGGAACTAAGCCTAAGGAAAATTACGATAAACTTAAGAATCAAGAAGAGGTGAACAGTTATGCCGAATGGAGCAACGACGTGGATAGAGGACAAAGACCTCGACTTCTCGAACGTAGTGAAAGGACTCAAGACGCCGAAAGCGGGCTGGGACTTGGACGAACACAACTCTCACAAGGATTGGATGAAAGGAACGGAACGCCTTCAGAAAGCCAGAGCGCGAATCAAGGAGAACGAACGCAAGGCGAAAAAGTAGACCGCGCAGAAACGCAAGACAAAGACGTTACGACGAAAAATCGGCAGGAAAAATCTCTATTTCTTAAGGATGAAATTTTGAAAAAATATCCCGCCATTAAAGATTGGTTGGAAGAAATTCAAAACATTATCGTAGATAAAAAACCACATTGGAAAAAATTCCAAAAAGCGATAGACGAAATGAACAAAATGAACGACGATCAATTAGCAACAACTATTACAGGATTAATATTCCGTCAATTTATGGCTAATCGTTTAAAAGAAATTCCTACCGAAAATCCACAATTTGAAGACCAATTATTCTATGATAAATTTATAGTACGCTATGCGTCAAAAGTCATAGAACTTTTTAAACAAAACAAAATTAGTCCACAGACAGCTTATACTTTGATGGATAGCATTATTAACGGCGATGAAAATAAAATAACGCAAGCCGCAAAATTTATAGATCTAAAAAGCAAAGACGTAATAAGCCTCCGCGATTTTAAAGGTCTTTTTGGAATAGATGTCGTAGACGGAAATACTGGAAAACCCATAACCCAATCTGAAGATGAAAGTAAAGAAAAATCTTCAAAGAATACCGAAGTACAAAGCAAACCTAATACGGCGGATAACAAAAAAAGAGGCAAAAAAAATGAAGAAGGGCTGGACAAAGGAGATAATATCAGACGCAGAACTGGACTTCTCGGACGCAGTGAATTATCTGACGCAGAAACCGAAAGCGGGCTGGTTCGACGAGAAGGGAGTTCACAACTGGTTAATGGCGAGAGAAGAGAAACGGAAAATGAATCAAATCAAGGAGAACAATCACAAGCCGAAAAAGTAGACCGCGCAGAGACGTTAGACGTTTTCACAAAAGAAGAAGATAATATTTCTGACGGAATAAAAGCCTTATTTAAAGCACCCGATTATACGTATGTTCGTTGCGAATATCCTTCGGGCGAGACAAAAATTTTCCGTATCCTCTACAAAGATAAACGTAGAGAGATATTAGTTCAACAAGATAATACTCACGGCAACTGGATAAGAGCAAGTTCACCCGCAACAATGCAGGATTTTCAGCGGCTTATGGGTGATGCCGTAAAAATTACCGCTAACATTTCAATGCGCAAATCCGAAATTGCCGCAATTCAAGAAAAAGAAAAGTTTATCAACGAAAAATTATCTCAAGACACTACAGGTGAAATTGCCAAAATTATAAAAGAATCCGACGCGGAAATAAAAAACGACGGTAAGATTGGCGAAAAATATATGACTCTCACGCCTTATATCAATGTTCTTGATGAAATTATAAATCGTATTAACAATACAAATGTGCATAACGAAGAATCGCAAGAAGAACCAGTAACGGCAGGAAACGGAAATACAAAAGGAGAAGTGAAAAATGAGTCAAGAAAATTGGGACAGAGCGGAAGCGCTGATGACGGACATCAAAGAGTACAATCCGACGTACGCACGGGAGCTGATGAATCAGCACGGCAAGAAAGGCGCGATACGTTACCTGAAAGAAATTCTGGACAACAACGACAAGACGAAGTTGCAACTTCAAAAAACGATAATGGAACAAATGCCGAAGACCAACGACCCGTATCAGTACAGGGTACAGGAACTTCGGGCGCAAGAGTTAGCGCAGGAAATGGCGTACGAGGAAATACGGGCGCTGTACAATCCACCGACAGAGTCAAACGAGGAAGTAGCGGAATTTCTTCAAATGCTGAAAGCGTAGAATTTGCAGGGCATAACTACCACATTACGAATGACAGCGACATAGGCACAGGCGGTTTAAAAACCAAATTCAAGCAAAATGTTGACGCAATAAAACTTTTAAAACAGCTTGAACGTGAAGGCAGAAAAGCTACACCGAGTGAACAGGAAATTTTATCGAAATTTAACGGATGGGGAACTTTGGCAAGCGCATTTGCAAATACCAAAGAATGGCAGAAACAAGCTGAACTGCTCAAAGAAATTTTGACAGAGGATGAATATAAATCTGCGCTAAGTGTTACAAACAACGCTTTTTACACGTCGCCGAAAATCGCCGGTACAATGTGGCAAATGTTAGATCGACTTGGATTTAAAGGCGGTAGAGTACTTGACCCTGCAACCGGTATCGGAATATTTTTTGGCACTATGCCGCCTGAAATAATGGCACGCAGTGAATTGACCGGCGTCGAATATGACAGCTTATCCGGCAGAATCGCTCAACAACTTTATCAAAATGCCGTGATTGACATAATGCCGTACCAAAAAAGAGCTATGCCAAATAATTACTACGACCTTGCAATTACCAACGTACCTTTTGAAGAGACTAGAATTTATTCGGACAAGCAGTACAGCAAGCAAGGATATATGCTCCACAATTATTATTTTGCAAAGACCATTGATAAAGTCCGACCCGGCGGCTTAGTGGTATTCATTACAAGTCAAGGTACAATGCAGTCACAAGACGAACAGGCTAAACAACTTCGAGCAGAATTAATCGGTAAAGCGGATTTAATAGCGGCATTCAAACTGCCGAGCCAAACTTTTGAAAAAAATGCTGGCACTCAAGTCACGACAGATATTTTGATTTTGCAGAAACATTCCGCACCGACAGCACATTCACCGCATATGCAAGTTTGGTTTGAAAACGAAACGATTGGCGTTAAAAGTGAAGGCAATTATTATTCAGTGGACGTGAACGAATATTTCAAATACAATTTGAAAAATATGATTGGCGAGCCTACTGTTGATTTTCGCGGTAACCTTGCATTGGACGGCAAAGGGCTTAACGTTGCGGAAGAACTTTCAAAGTTGATTGAATCACTGCCCGAAAATATCTATACGCCGTTACAAAATAATACGCAGGACACTTTGAAAAACACTTTTGTTGCAATGGCGGACACGAGTCAGCGTGAAGGCAGTTACGACGTAAAAGACGGAAAAGCTGTTCAAAGTGTGGACGGCAATTTGGTTGAGGTACCTGCCGCAAATAAAGATTTAGTAAAAGATTTTGTAGCAATAAAAAAATCGCTTGATAATATTTTGAAAGCGCAGTTGGCGCCTGAAACTACGAACGAAAAACTTTCACAACTCCGTGAAACTTTGAATAAAAACTACGACGAATTTGTAGGTAAGCACGGTTACTTAAATGCACCTAAGAATTTAAAAATTCTAGGCTCCGACCTAAACTACGGCAAAGTAGCGGCGATTGAAAACTACAAGGAAGAATCGGTTAAAGGCAATAAAAATAAAACGGTATCGGCAAGCAAAGCCGATATTTTTTATAAGCGGACGGCAAGCCCGTTGCAGGCGGTAAATTCGACAGACAGTGCATTTGACGCAATGAAATTGTCGCTTTCAAGGCGCGGCGTTATTGATATGGATTATATGTCGAAGTTGACCGGTAAAAACGACGACACGCTTACAAAAGAATTAGGCGACTTGGTTTATAAAAATCCAAGAACAAATTTGGTAGAGTTGGCAGAGGAATATTTATCAGGCAATGTACGCGAAAAGTTACAGTTTGCAAGAGAAACGGCGAAACATAATCCCGCATTCAAACGTAATGTCGAAGCACTTGAAAAAGTTATGCCTGTCGATTTAACCACGAAGCAAGTTTTCCCTCATATGGGAGCAAATTGGATTGACGAAAAATATTACTACGACTTTGTAAAGCATTTAGTAGGCGAATCAGACCGTATAGAAATTACGCGCGATCCTTTTACAGGCAAATGGAAAGTCAGCGGTTGGATTAACCACACTCAAGATGTTCAGTGGAAAGTTGGACGCTACCGAGATTTTGTAGACTTGTTGGAAGGCGCATTGAATCACCATTACCCGACAATTACTTCAGACAAACAACTTTTGAAAGAACCAATGGCAGAAGCACGTGATAAGATCGACAAGATTTTAGAGGAATTCGACAAATGGATTTTTGCCGATGAAACTCGCCGCGCAGATTTGGTGAAAACTTACAACGAAAAATTTAACAGCGAAGTTGAAAGAGTATATGACGGTTCACATTTGGAATTGCCGGGATTGAATGACGAAGTAAGAAATAAACTTTACCCTCATCAGAAAGACGCAATATGGAGACTTTTACAAGGCGGGAATGTTTTACTTGCTCATTGTGTCGGCGCAGGAAAATCTTGGGAAATGATTGTCGGTGCAATGGAAATGAAAAGAATCGGTATGATTAGCAAACCGCTATTTACCGTACCAAATAACACTGTCCAACAATTCGCACGCGATTTTAGAATTGCTTATCCTAATGCTAATCTTTTAATTTTAACTTCAGAGGATTTAAAAGAGTTGCGTCCCGCTAACAGCAAAACAAAGGAAACTGAAACAGAAAGAAACCTTCGACTTGCCAAACGCAGAAAAATTCTTTCACAGATAGCAACAAATGATTGGGACGGAATTATTATTTCCCATAACCTTTTTGAACGTCTGCCGATGTCTTTGGCAGGAATGAAACAATATTCACGTGACGGAGAAAAAATAGCTAGAGCGGAAATAATTCAATCAACAGCTGACTCCAAAACAGACGTTAAAGAATCTCAAAAAATTATCAATGCGGCAAATGAACGAATTGAACGAGATTTTAACCTTGATATCAAAGAAATTATAATGCCGTTTGAAGAATTGGGTATCGACCAAATTTTTGTTGACGAATCGGATATGTTCAAAAATTTGGGGTTTGAAACATCACAATTCAATCCTTCAGACCGTAACCCTGAAAATCGCGTTGTAGGGGTAAGTACTGCGGACGCCAGAAGGTCAAACGATTTATACACAAAAGCGCGTTGGCTTTCTGCACATCGTAACGGCGGTGGTCTCTGCTTTGCTAGTGGCACTCCCGTTAGCAATACGCTCAACGAAATATACACCATTTTACGCTACCTTAATCCCGAATATTTGTCAGAAAACGGCTGGAGTAGTTTTGACAGCTGGGCTAATCATTTCGGTAAACCGAAACCTACAACAGAGGCAAATGCGGCAGGTGAATTTGTGCAGAAACGGCGTCTTAATCTCAACAATCTGCCCGCACTTATAAACGGTTTTCGCAAAACGGCAGATATAAAAATGATTGAAGATTTACCGCATTTAATGGAAAACCGTCCGAAATTAAAAAATGGTCAGCGTACTGTAATAACCGTTGAACCTACCGCTGCTTTCAATAAAATAAAAAAACAGCTTTTAGAACGCAACGAAGCTTTACATCAAGCACGCTCCAAAGCTGAACGAGACGCACTTAACGACAATTATTTGAAGATAGTAGGTGATTTTCGTAAGGCGTCATTGGATATTCGGTTAATCGATCCTTCTTATTCGGAAGAAGAGGCAGGCGGCAAGATTAACGCTGTCTGTGATACAATTTTTGCAAAGTTCACCGCGACGACGGACATTAAAGGTACGCAGGTTGTATTTTTGGATTTATCGGTTCCGAAAGCTACAAAACAAAAAGCTAACGGTGAGGATATGTCCGCAGAAGAGGCGGCGTTAAATGAAGAAACAAGCGCCGATGAAGTCACGGTTTATGACAGAATTAAAAAAGGATTAATTCAACGCGGCATTCCGGCGAATCAAATTGCGTTTGTTCACGAGGCTAAAAAAGGTCAACTGCAACAACTTTTCGACAAGGTAAATTCAGGTGAAATTCGCGTAATAATCGGTTCGACGATGAAAATGGGAGCCGGTACAAACTTCCAAACCCATTTAGTAGCCTTACATCACGTTGACGCGGCGTGGCGTCCGCGCGACATTGAACAGCGCGAAGGCAGAATTTTGCGTAACGGCAATTTGAACAAAGAGGTAGAAATTTTCACCTATGTGACAAAAGGCAGTTACGACGCCATTAACTGGGACTTGATATCGAAAAAACAGGCAATGATAGATTCTTTAATGCGTGGAGACCCGACTGTTACCGAAATTGAAGACATAAGCGACATTGCGGCGGATTATAAATCGATAGCGGCAACAGGTGACGATAATCCTTTAAAGAAAGAAATGCGCGAACTTGAAGAGAAGATTTTGCGGCTTAACTCTTCACAGAAACTGTTTTTGAAGAATCAGAAAAACGCGCAGACTAAAGCCGCACAACTCGAACAAAATGAAATTCCTGCACTTGAACGCAGGATTAAAAATCTGCAATCCGATATTGAAGGCCTTGAAAATCTTGTAGGCGATAATTTCAAAATGAAACTCGGCGACACGGTTTATACAAAGTTCGGCGACGCAAAGGCGGCATTTGAAAAAACAATCCGTGATTTTAATAATCTTTCTCCTACGAAAATCGGTGAGATTGGCGGCTTTAATATCAAGGCACGTGCAGAATTTACGCAGTCAATAAACGGCGGAGTAGTGGAGACAATCGGCAAACACGTTTATTTGACGCTTGAAAAGAACGGAAGCTACGGCGTTGATAATTCGCTGGAATCAATAAGAAATTTTATCAGCGGCAATAAAGGCACAAGCATTGTTAAATTGCTTGAAAAAGAAAAAAATACATTGGCAAGGTTAAACGCAGAGCTTAACGGCTATACTGAACAAATCAGACAAACCTTCGATAAGCAGGAAGAATTGGACGCAGCGGAAAAAAGATTAGCCGAAGTTCAAGAAGAGCTTAAAGACAGAAAGTCTGATGAAACATTTGAAGAATCAAAAAATGTTGTTGCTAAAGAAAATGCGAAGACTAAAAAAATTTATCCCGATGAAATCAAAGGTAACCGAGTACGTGAAATAATTTACGATTCATTCGCTCAAGACAAAACCATAGCTCTTATAGTCAGCAAAGCAATTCAAGAAAATTTAAAGCCAAACGACGAAAAAAAATCTGCGGCAGTCATTCAAGACGCAATTAAAGAATCTCTGCTTTATTTAAATGTGACTAAAGAATATGCAGAAAAAAAATCTGCGTCTCTTTTTGCAAAGATTAAAGATGAAATTGTTGGCATTCAAGCTAAGCATTCAGATAAAAAGACCACAAGTCAAAATGATTCTAAGGAAACTTTTGTCGATAAATTCTTGGACGGAGAAAAATTACCGGACGTACCTAAATTAAGTATGTTCGTAAGTTCCGAAGAAAATGAAAACTCAAGAAAAATTCACCGTAAAAATATTGACAAAATGGTTAATTCCGTTTGTAAAAAATTTGTTGAAAAAACCGGAACGAAAGTAATCTACGACCTAGAAGATGAAAGCGGACAATTTGGTATTCAGGTAGATTTTGGTAACGGTTCAGGTTTGTACGAATTGGCTTTTACAACGCTTGAAGACGCTAAAAATTGTGCAAGATATGTTTATGAGCAAACTAAAAATTTGTCCGATGTAACCGTATTTTCAGTTGAAGTAATTGATTTTTATTCCGAATCTGAAAATATGCAAGTTTTTGAGATAAATTCAGACGGCACAGAAAAAACGCTTGATGATATCAAGAAAGAGTTAGCCGAACTTGACGCGGAAGAATCTGTTAAAAATTCCCAGACAGGCGACGGCAGTACGGCAACAGATAATCTTGTCGACAATAGAAACTTAACCGACCAACACAAACTCTTACAAAAATTCGGCAAGTCAATAGGCGCCAACGTTGTATTCTTCAACAACCCAAACAAAGATTTTCACGGCGCCTATAAAAACGATACAATTTACCTCAATGTCAATTCGGCGCGGTCACTCACAACTACTTTTGCTCACGAACTCTTTCACTTCTTGAAGGCGAATAATCCTAAGCTGTTCAGCGAAATGGCTAAGGCGGCGGGCATTACCGAAACGCAACTTGCCAACTATCTTACCGAGACAAAGCGCACTGACGTTACCGAAAATGCCGACGTCACGGAAGAAATGATAGCCGACGCTATGCAACAGATTTTAAACCGCGTCGCTAAGAAAAATCCAAATTTGGTTCAAAGATTTTTGGCGTGGTTGAAAGATACATTCCAAAAGTTCAAAGACCTGTTTCAAAATCCTAAAGGCAAGCTTACGCGCGGACAGTACGCAAAATTGGCTGATACATTCGGCAAAATGGCGGTTAAGCTTACCGACGCTGACGGTAATAAGTTATTTCGCTACAACACGCGAACGCATAACCTTGAATTGGCGGACGGTGAATCGCTTGACAGATTGATTGATGATACAGAAATTGAAAATGAAAGCTCTGATGAACAGGGCTTTTTTAATTTGGACGGCTTGTCGCTTGAAGGCGCGAAATTTTCAAGGGCAAGCGTTGACGGAAATACCGGTATAGCCAATGCAACGGAATTTTCGGAACAAATTACACAACAAAACATTGAAAGAGGACGCGCCGCCGTTGAAAGAGTTATTCAAACTCACGAAGATGTACGCTCTGCAATGAATCGTCCTGATATTGGAGACATTGATATTTTGTGGGGTTATGCAGGTGATTCTAATCGTCAATACCGAAATGGTTACGGAATATCTCATATAATAGCGCGTCGTAATTTACAAGGTTTGAATGGTGAAGAGGTTGCACGTTTAATGCCTGAAATTATAATGCGCGGCGAAAAAAGGCAAGGCATAAATGAAAATAGAATAGAATTCCATTATAATAATTATATTGCCATTTTAAGCAATGATATGAACGGTGAGAGCGTCCCGCATTGGTTACTGACAGGATTTATGCAAGACGAAACAGAGCCAACGAATCAACGCGGTGAAGGATTCGATTCATCCGCGCCTACTGCTCGTACTCCTACACTTGCGCGTAGTACGAGAGCCGTTAGCTCTGTTTCAAATGAAACTATACCACAAGCACGTGAACAACGCAACAGCGAAGACAGCGGCATAAGATATTCTATTGGCAGTAGCTCAAGTTCTCAAACTTCCACTAACACTGAAAGCGAAGGCACGATACAAAAATGGTTTAACGGCATAACGCAAAAAATCTCACGCGCACTTCATATTGACGGCGACCGCATTGTTACGGCGGAAACAGCGGCTAAACGTCTTCGCGTCGAACGTGAAAAGGCTATGGACGATTATATTAAAAATCCGTCGAAAGAAAATCTTCAACGCTTGAAAGAATTGAAAATCAGCCGCCTTATGCTTGACGCCTACAAAAACGGTGAAGAGTACGTCACTGATTTAAATTTCTCCGATATGTACCGCCGCTCACCTTCACGAATTGCCGAAAAAGTTGCCGCTTTCCGCGCCTACTTCCGAATGGGGGATAAAGCTATGGACAAGCTTGTAAGACTTCGTGACAGATTCACGGTTGGACTTAACGCCGCAATGGATTTTCTGAAAAACAAAGACGACAACGAATCCTTGACAAATTTGCTGATTGACGGCGACGCGAACGAGATTGAATACGGCGTACTTACCGAGCCGGAAAAAGACTCAATCAAGGCAAGTTCGTCACCGGAAAACGTCACGAAAAAATTACAGCAAGCACGAACACAAAAAATCTGCGCCGAAACAGGCGTTTCTGAAAACGTTGCAAAGGCTTATGTCAAAATTCGTCAGCTGATGACGCAGGCTTACCATATGCTCAATGAAGCCAAACGCCGTCCGCAGATAAAATCTAAACACTGTAGCGACGCCGAAATAACCGCGCTAAAAAATAATAAATTCATCACCATTACCAGAATTTCCGACAACACCGACGAAAACGGCAACAGATTGGTGACGTACAAACGTTATGCGCATACCGACAAAAAATACACCGTGACTGAAAGCGTGCTTAACCGGTTTAAGAAAGATCCCGCAATGCAAGTGGTGAAAGCTACGGTGAAAGGCATTGAAAACGGCGAAAAGCTTTATTATGTTGAAGTTCGTGAAGGCATTGCGGAACTTACGAATAAAGCCGGCTACGTACCTCATCTCTTTCATGAATATATGATTAGGGTGAAAGATAAAGACGGCAAGATTGTCGAGCGATTCGGCTACGGCGGAGTTATCGGCAGTGGCAGGACGCAAGTTGAGGCGGTTAAAATTGCCGAAGAATGGCAAAAGAAAAATCCCAACGCATTGCAAGACGGTGAAGAAATTTACATCGCGCCGAAAATCGCCAACTTTAAAGAATTGGGAATGGACGAAAGCCATTACGCGCCGATTATGGGCGACAAGGATTTTGATTCTATGGTTCACAACATTGCATAAATAAAATTAAGTTTTGAAAAGATAATAAAAAATTGACCCGCCAAAAGCTTTGTGTTAAAATTTTACTGTCAAAATAAACCAAACACGCAGAACCGACGAGTCAAAATTTTTAATATTATAATCGTTTCTGCGTGGAGTGTCAAACTCACAAAGGGGCGATTGTATATGACTGTAGAGGAAGCTACAAAAATTTTAATGGATGGTTTTCCTTCGTTTTCACCTGAAGTGCAGAATGCAACAAATACAATTTTGTCTGCATTGAAAAAAATAGAGAAAGATTTTTCAGAACTCAAAGAAAATGTTTTTGGCGTGGTCTTGAATTTGCCGAGCGAAATTTGGCGTGATGTTAAAGATTTTGAGGGTATTTACCAAGTTAGTAATTTGGGCAGAGTTAAAAGTTTTTACGGCAAAGAGCCGCGAATTTTAAAACCAGGTGAACATTGGAACGGGTATTTAGGAGTAGTTTTGTTTAAAAATGACCATCGTAAAACATATAGTGTTCATCGACTGATTGCTGAAGCATTTATTCCCAATCCTGAAAATAAAAGTATGGTCAATCATAAGGACGGCAATAAACAAAATAATTGCTTAGAAAATTTAGAGTGGGCAACACGAAGTGAAAACGTACTTCACGCCCATAAAATTGGATTGGTCAAAAATAAAAGATGCGAAAAAGCTTTAACTGATGAACAAGTTCGGTATATTCGTAAAAATTATAAAATTGGCGATAGAAAATTTGGACAACAGGCATTGGCGAAAAAATTTAAAGTTGCTCCTCACGTTATACAATGTGTAGTTACCGAAAAAACTTATAAAAATGTCCATTAAAGCTAAATTTTCAAAGCCCCCTTTTCAAAATGCTTGAAATAATCGGCGGTATGTTACCTACAAACACGAAGACGACGACTAAACAGAAAATCGCGTTTTGGTTCCCATACCTTTTAATGTGCGGGCTTATGGGCTTGCCTTTCTTTGATTGGTTTGACGATTTATTTGGCGAGAAATTCGGATTGTTCCCGAAAGATTTTCTGCAGAAAACGGCAATTCAAGGTTCACAAGAAATTTTCGGTGACAATGAAGTTGGAAAGCTGGCGGGAAATATCGCAATGTACGGTGCGCCCGCCGCGTTTGATATCGATATGTCAAAGAGGGCCGGTCTTGCCGCTATAATGCCGCAGAATTTGTCCGACTTTCTTTTAGGCGCTACGGGTTCGACAATTACCGGCTTTGTCGGCAATATGTTTGACGGCACTGTAAACGGCACGGAAGGCGCATATTTGAACGCGTTGAGAAGTATCAGTCCCGGTCTTTATAACATTTACGCGGCGTTTGAAGGTGAGACGCTTGGCGCGCGCGGCAGAAAAACTTCGGTCTATAATACCTTTTATGAAAGACTGATTCGCGGTGCAGGCTTTAAATCTGTTGACGAATCACTTGCAACGGACATTCAGCGCATTACCTACAACGAACGCGCAAAACTTACGAAAGAAAAGCAAAAAGCGGTTGACGCCTTTATAAAAGATCCGACTACCGAAAATGCACGGCGCTTGAAAGAATTGGGCGTACGTCCCGACACCGTGAAAAAAGAACGTGAACGCAAGCAAGCCGACAGATTAGGTCGCGTGCAAGCGGGTATGACGAAAGCGGAGCGCGAAAGAAATCAGTATTTGATTGATTTTGCACCGTA
>CAMJNB010000009.1 GCA_946407175.1 uncultured Selenomonadales bacterium
AATTAAAAGCTAACCGCTAAAATCAAAAAAACCGCCTGACGTTTTATCAGACGGATTTTTTTTATTACGTCAAAAAATTAATTTCAGTTGACGGGAATGTTTTTGACTAAAAGTCTTGCCTTTGCGCGAGCCAATGCCGCCTCTGCGCGTTTAATGTCAATCTCCGATTCTTTAGGCGAATTTTTATAGGCGCTAATTCTGTCTTCTGCGCGTTTGTACGCCGCCTTAGCACGGTCAGCGTCTATATATTCCGGCAATTCTGCCGAGTCTGCAAGAATGGTAATTTTATCCGGCGTGACTTCCATAAAGCCGCCGCCTATCGCTACCAAATGCTCCGCGCCTTCAAACTTCACGCGCATTGCATGCGGTAATAACTCTGTCAAAAGTCTTGCGTGTTTCGGCAAAATTCCCAATTCGCCGGCAGTCGAACGTACTATTAACATTTCGATATCTTGACCGAAAACTTTTCCGCCTTCGGGAGTGACAAGTTCCAGCTTAATCGTCGCCATTGATTAAGCCCCCTTGAGTTTCTCTGCCTTTTGTACGGCTTCTTCAATGCCGCCGACCATGTAAAACGCCGCTTCAGGTAAATCGTCGTACTTGCCGGACAAAATTTCTTTAAAGCCGCGAATGGTATCCTTAAGCGCCACGTACTTGCCGGGCGAACCGGTGAAGACTTCGGCGACGGCGAAAGGCTGTGACAAGAAACGCTGAATTTTTCTTGCACGCGAAACAGTCAGCTTGTCATCTTCCGAAAGTTCTTCCATACCGAGAATTGCAATGATATCCTGCAGTTCCTTATACTTCTGCAACACCGCCTGTACGCCGCGTGCAACGGTGTAATGCTCTTCGCCTATAACGTTGGGGTCAAGTATTCGTGACGTCGAGTCAAGCGGGTCAACGGCGGGATAAATGCCCAATTCCGCGATTTGACGGCTTAAAACCGTCGTAGCGTCCAAGTGAGTAAAGGTACCTGCAGGCGCGGGGTCTGTCAAGTCGTCAGCCGGTACGTAGACAGCTTGAACCGACGTGATTGAGCCTTTTTTAGTTGAGGTGATACGTTCCTGCAACGCGCCGATATCCGTAGCAAGTGTAGGCTGATAACCGACGGCGGACGGCATACGTCCCAACAACGCGGACACTTCAGAACCTGCCTGTATAAATCTGAAAATGTTGTCAATGAACAACAACACGTCTTTGCCCTGTTCGTCGCGGAAGTATTCAGCCATTGTCAAGCCGGTCAAGCCGACACGCATACGAGCGCCGGGCGGTTCGTTCATCTGCCCATAAACCAGTGCCGTCTTGCCGATAACGCCGGATTCTTTCATTTCGTTCCAAAGATCATTGCCTTCACGTGTACGCTCACCGACGCCGGAAAATACCGAGTAGCCGCCGTGTTCCGTCGCAATGTTATGAATCAGCTCCATAATCAAAACGGTTTTGCCTACGCCTGCGCCGCCGAATAAGCCGATTTTACCGCCGCGTGAATACGGCGCTATCAAGTCAACAACTTTAATGCCGGTTTCCAAAATCTGCGTAGAAGTTTCTTGCTCTTCAAAACTGGGCGCCTTTCTGTGAATCGGCAGTGACACGGTAT
Source organism: uncultured Selenomonadales bacterium (assembly GCA_946407175.1). The sequence continues at coordinate 1,598 of CAMJNB010000009.1, forward strand.
TTTTAACCGGTTCGGGATTGTTGTCAACGGTCTGCCCCAAGACGTTAAAGACACGTCCCAAACACGCATCGCCAACCGGTACCGTGATAGGTGCGCCGGTATCTTCAGCCAACATGCCGCGTACAAGACCGTCTGTAGAACTCATTGCAATGCAACGTGTCACGCTGTCGCCCAAGTGTTGCATAACCTCTGCTATTAAATCTATTTTAACGTCACCGGACTTGCCGGTTATGTGTACGGCGTTCAAGATTTTCGGCAGTTCACCGGCGGGAAATTCCACGTCGACAACTGCGCCGATTACCTGAACTACTTTTCCTTTCGCCAAAAAATTTCAACTCCTTTATATTAGCTTTCAGGACTTCTCTAAGCTCTAAGCTCCAAGCTCTAAGCTAAAAATCAACGTCCCTGCGCGAAAACTGCCAACGCTTCGGGATTTTCCGGCATCCAATACAATGTTTTGCCGTCTTCACCTTTACCAACGGTGCATTTCACGTCCAAAGTACGCTCTGTTGTCGGTAATTTGTCAATGAAAAGTTTAACGCTTTCAATCGCTATATTTTGGACTGCCGCGTCTTTTTTCATATCTTCCATGCTTTGACCCAGCGCAGTTGACTTCTGCACTAACTCCATAAGTGCTTTAATGCCTTCGTTTTCTTGAATCAACTTGTTCATGTCTTCCGTGACGTTATTGTCAATCATCGTCGCTTTGACTTCGACAACGGGATTTTTCGCGTCATCTTTTTTCAAAGACGTTTGAACCTTTGTAATGTTTTTAATGTGCTCAATGTAATACTTTGTAACTTCCTCGACATTTTTTTCATTCAGAGGAAAATCTTTGAATTGGTCGATAATCGCTTTATTAAGAGTGTCTGCAACTTCTTTTTCGGAGTCTGCAGGTATACCCGCGTCGGCAAGGTGGCTTGAAGTTCCCGTCGCATAAAGTTCCGTCCATGCAGCAATGGATTTATCCGCGCTGATTTTCGGTTTATCGTCGCCGCAACCTGTCATAAATAACGTTAAAAGTAATACCGAAAATACGGCAAAATATTTTTTTAGCATAGCATTTACCCTTAAATTTTACTTACCCATTCTTAATTCTACATTCTTAATTCTACATTCTTAATTCTACATTCTTAATTCTTAATTATTTAAGCGCCTCTGCGCCGCCGACAATTTCGTTAATTTCATTCGTAATGCCGGCTTGACGAACTTTGTTGTAGTACAGATTGAGTTTGCCTATAAGCTCCTGCGCGTTGTCCGTCGCGTTGCTCATAGCATTCATACGTGAACTGAGCTCCGACGCGGCGGCGTGCAACATGGCGCCGTAAATTCGCGTTGCCAATCTGCGCGGCAGGAAGTGATTCAGAACCGATACAACGTCCGGTTCATAAATGTAACTTTCGCGCAGTTCAAGATTTTCGGCGTTGGCGTAATCGTCCGTGACAATCGGCAGTAACGTAACGTCATCCGGTTCACAAGTCATAGCCGATACAAACTTCGTGTAAATCATCGTGACATCTAAAATTTCGCCGCTCATAAAACGTTCGATAATCAAATCGGCAATTTCTTTCGCGTACTGGTAGCTGGGACGTTCGCTGATACCATTGTAGCTCTTGATAATGTTGTAGCCGCGCTGTTTGAAATGACTTGTCGCCTTTCTGCCTACGGTTATCAACTCCACGCCTTCAATGTAATCAGCGTCGTTGTATTCGCGCGCAACTGCCTTATTTTCAACGTTAGCCCTACCGCTTGACTTGGCACGTGGTGACGTAGCGGCGGCTTTCAAACCTTTTACCGCGTCGAAATTTTTAATGTGGTAATTCTCTTCCTTAACCGGTTTTGCAACGTCATCTTCCGAGCCGTCGTACTCAATAGTTTCATGCGCCTCTTTCAAAAGGTTGCTTGAATACGCACCGGCTAAACCTTTGTCCGACGCAATGACTAAGAATAAAAATTTACGTGCCTCCTGCTCCTGCATTTCCTTCAACTGTTCGCGCGTCGTGATAAAAGGGCTTTCATCTTCAAGCCCCTGCATTTGAGTCATGACACGGCGAATAATTTCGCACGTCTTGTCGACGTAGGGCAGGTAGGCAATGAGTGAATCACGCGCGGCATTGAAACGTGAACGCGCTATCATGTCCATTGCGCTGGTAATTTTTTGGATATTCTTAACGCTTTTGATTCTGCGGCGAATGTTTTGTAAATTTGCCATTTACCGCACCGCCTAACCTTCAGTCTTGTAGCTGATTGTTTCTTTGAACTCTTTAATAGCCGCCGAAATTTCTGCCTCAAGATTATCATCAAGTTTTTTCTGCGCGGCAATTTTTTCGCCAATGTCTTTGTGGCGATTGTGCATGAACTTAATAAAATCTGCGTGGAAGGTGACGACTTTATTAACGGGAATGTCTGACAAAAATCCTCTTACCGCAGTGAAAATAGTCAACACTTGATCTTCAACGGCTAAAGGCGAATACTGCGCCTGTTTCAACGTCTCAACCATACGCGCGCCGCGATCCAACTGCGCCTTCGTAGCTTTATCAAGGTCGGAGCCGAATTGTGCAAACGCGGCAAGTTCACGATACTGCGCAAGGTCAAGGCGCATTGTACCGGCAACTTGTTTCATCGCCTTAATCTGCGCGGAGCCGCCGACACGTGACACGGAAAGACCGACGCTTATTGCGGGACGTATGCCGGAGTAGAAAGAGTCTGTTTCAAGCATAATCTGTCCGTCCGTGATTGAAATGACGTTTGTAGGAATGTACGCGGAAACGTCGCCTGCCTGCGTCTCGATAATCGGCAGTGCGGTAATTGAACCTGCGCCGAGTTCGTCACTTAATTTTGACGCACGCTCCAAAAGACGTGAATGTAAATAGAAAACGTCGCCGGGATATGCTTCACGACCGGGCGGACGGCGTAACAGCAGTGACATGGCACGATAAGCCGCCGCGTGTTTTGTCAAGTCATCGTAAACGCAAAGGCAATGTCCGTGCTTTTCGTACATAAAATATTCTGCCATTGCAACGCCGGAATACGGTGCAAGGTACTGCAACGGTGCCGAATCAGCCGCCGTTGCCGCAACTACGATTGAATATTCCATAGCGCCGTGATCTTCCAACGTCTTAACAACGCGGGCAACCGTCGACGCCTTTTGTCCTATCGCAACGTAAACGCAGATACAATTCTGCCCTTTCTGATTTATAATCGTGTCAATCGCGATTGCCGACTTGCCTATACCTCTGTCGCCGATTATAAGTTCGCGCTGACCGCGTCCAATCGGAACAAGTGCGTCGATAGCTTTTAAGCCGGTTTGCAACGGTTCATGAACAGATTTTCTGTCTGCAATACCCGGCGCCTTGTATTCAACAGGACGAGTCTTAGTAGTTTGAATGGGTCCCTTGCCGTCAATCGGTCTGCCCAATGCGTCGACAACGCGACCAATCATATTTTCGCCGACGGGTACTTGCATGATTCGCGCAGTACGTTTAACCGTCGTGCCTTCTTTAACTTCTTCGTCGCGTCCGAGAATAACCGCACCGACGTTATCCTGTTCAAGGTTCAAGACCAAGCCGTAAATATCGTTGCCGAAGTCAAGAAGTTCGCCTGCCATAGCTTTTTCAAGTCCGTGTATGTGCGCTATGCCGTCGCCGACTTCTATAACCGTGCCGACTTCATCAACGTTCAAATCGACATTGTAATTTTTTATCTGATCTTTTATTATCGCAGTAATTTCATCAGGATTTATTTTCATATCTAAGGCTTCACCTCACATTTTAGCTGTTAGCTTACAGCTGTCAGCTTTCAGAGATTTTAAATTATTTATAACTGACTTCGTAGTCAAGACCGAGATATTTTATGCAGAAATTCCAAACCGACGCCATAGGCTCAATGTCTCTAACAGGGTGCATACCTTCTCCGGCGCCGGTCGTGTACCAAGTAATACCGTCATTTTCCCACATTGAATAATTTAATTCACGTTCAAAAGAATTTAAATAACGTATTCTTACAGTCACGTCGAAAGCGCGGTTGTCGCGATATTCAGTCCGATTTACGATTGATTCGGTTATGACGTAGTAAGTATAATCGTCGTCGTCGCTGTATATCAAAACTTCCCGCGCAGATACACTTTGCGCCGTTATAAGCGTCAACATAAACGCGGCAATAAAAATTTTCTTCAGCATAAAAATCCCCTCCCCTCTTAAATCTACGTGAATCAGCTTTTAAATCTACGTGAACCGGTTTTTAGTTTAGTTGCTTACAGACAGCGTAGACTTAAGCGCCTGCAACCTGCCTGCCGCCGATCCGTCAATTCTCTTGTCACCGACTCTTACAATGACGCCGCCGAGTATTGATTTATCTTCGTGCTTGCGAATTTGAATTTTCTTTTTCGTAACTTCGGCAAGTTTTAAGCCCAATTTTTTCTCTTGGTCTTTTGTAAGCGGAAAAGCCGTAGTCACGTCCGCAATTAAAATTCCCTGCTCTTCATTTTTCAAGCCGGTAAAAATTTCGTAAATCTCATTGAAAATTCCGATTCGGCTTTTATCAGTCAACAACATTAAGAAGTTCATAACCGTTTCGGAAACTTCGTCCTTGACCGCCTTTGCAAGTAAGTCTTTCTTGGCTTTATGCGGCACCAAAGGATTTTTAAAAAAGCTTACGGCTTCGGGGACGGTGAAAACATCTTCGCGCACCAAGTTTAAATCTCTGTCGTATTCGTCAAGTTTTTTTTCGTCACGCGCAATTTCAAAAATCGCCCGCGCGTACTTCGTGGCAAGCTGAATATTAAGCACTCAACTCACCCCTTACTTAACGTCACTGAACATTTTGGAATTTAAGCCGGAAATAAAATCATTGACGAGCTTGTCATTTTCCTTCGCCGAAAGATTTTTAGCGACGATTTTTTCTGCCGCCTGCAAACTCAACGTGACAATTTCGGATTTCATTTCTTCAAAGGCGCGGTTACGTTCATTTTGAATTTCAGCCTGCGCATTTTGTTTCATACGTTCAATTTCGCGTTTTGTTTCGGCAACAAGTGCGTCACGTTCCTGCCGTGCCGTAATTTCTGCGCGGTCAACAATTTCCTGCGCCTTGCGATTAGCTTCGGCAAGTTGGTTTTTGTACTGCGCCAAAGTCTGTTCGGCGGCTTTTCTGTCAGCGGCGGCTTGGTCAAGTGAATTTTGAATTTTGTCCGAGCGCTGCTTTAACATTTTCGCAACGGGTTCATATGCCAATGCGCGAAGGATCGCTACAAGGATTAGAAAGTTGACAACCTGCGCGAGTATCGTTGCGTTAATTTCTATCAAATTTTGTCACCTCTCTTATTAGCTGGTAGCTTTTAGCTGTTAGCGATTAGCTTTTAGCCGATAGCTACTACTTACTATTATCCGATAAGAGGGTTAGCGTAAAGCATAATCAACGCAACAACGGCGGCGATAATTGCCATAGCTTCAATCAAGCCGACGGAAATAAGCGTGTTTGTGAAGAGAGTATTTTTAGCTTCGGGCTGACGTGTAATGCCGTCAATGAATTTGCTTGTTACGAGACCGTCACCGACGCCGGCGCCGATTGCCGCCAGTCCCATTGTGATACCTGCACCGATAAGTGCCGCCGCTACCATAATTGCATGTTCCATTTAAATTTACCTCCATATTAGCTTAGAGCTTAGAGCTTTCAGCTTTTAACTTAAAAAATTTTATTTTAAACTTTTGTAAAAATCATCGTCGAACGTACCGAAAAATTTTTTCCCGTACGTCAAATAGTACGCCGCCTCCGCAATTGTCGCGTCGTAGGTGAAATTGTCGTCTTCGGGATTTGTAATTGTCGGGTCGACTTTAACCCACCTGTTACGCCCTTTTTCCTTTTCAGCTTCGGGTACAAAACGCATTACAACATTTTTGCCATAGACGTAAGAATAGGTGTGGTTGAAACGATTGGCAATTTTTGTTTTGCCCATATTGGCATCGGGTACTTGCACTTCGTCTATTGAAATTATGCAACCGCCGTCATCTTCTTGAATGACTTTTACAGATTTTTTGTCGACGTAAAGTCCGGCGCCTTGAGCGCCCAAGTCTGCGAACAAAATATAATTTTTTGCCGCGTCAAGGTAAACGGGACATTTCGCTAACTCTGCAGACGCCGTAGCCGTGAAAAATATTGTCAGCGCAAATACCGCCAAGAAAAACTTTTTCAACATAGTTTTAACCTACTCCCAACGCCGCGTAAAAATCCTCGCCGTAAGTGCCGTAAAATCTTTTTCCTGTCGCTAAGTAGTAAACAATCTCCGCGCCTTGTGCATAGCCGCTGCCGGAGGCGATTGTACCGTTGGGGTCGAGATAATCCAAATTGCCGTTTTGGTCGAAGAAATAAACTTTCCGCGTCGATTCGTCGTAAGCAAATTCCATATTCTCCACGCGATCCCAGCGCGTATTTTGCGGCTGAATGCTGTCGTAAACTATGAAGTCAAAAGAAATTACAATCAAGCCGTCTTGTTCGCGAGTGCGTAAAGAATTTCCAAACAAATAATTTTCGTAACCTTGATGCTGATAAAATTTCACAAGGTTGGGGTCGTCGGCGGGATTTTTAGCCGCCTCCGTTGCCGCCGAAAAAAATGTTAATGCAAGTAAAACTGCTACGAAAAAAAAGTTTTTAAGCATAGCGAATTACTCCTCTTTTACGGCGTTGCTAAGGTACGCCATACTAAGCATGGTGAAAATAACCGCGTGAACACAGCTGATAAAAATACTGAATCCCAGCCATGCGACGCTTGGCAGTGAAAGCCAAAACGGATTTTCAGTAAGGTGAAGTAACACGATAATCAAAATTTCGCCCGCGAGAATGTTACCGAATAGACGAAAAGCCAGCGTGATAGGTTTTGCCACTTCTTCAATCATGTTGATGATTACAAACGGCGCGACAGGTTGGAAAAAGTGAGCGATGTAATGACCGCCTTTGAAGTAAATGCCAAAGAAGTGAACCATAGCAACTACCAAAAGTGCCAGACCGAGCGTCGTGTTCAAGTCGTTTGTCGGCGATACAAGAAACGGTATTAAACCCAAAAGGTTACATGTCAGCAGGAATAAAAACAGTGACACTATGAACGGCGCGAATTGCATGCCGCGCTTTTTGCCCATCATTGCTTCAAGTTGTTCGTGTAACCAGACTACAACCATTTCTATAAAATTTTGCCAGCCGGTTGGTACGAGCTTTAAACTTCGCACGGCAAGGCAGGAAACTATAATGACAATCGCCATTGCCAGCCACGTCATGTAAAGTGTTTCCCAGTTGAAAGTCAAGCCGAGAAACTTAACAGTCTCGCGAACACCAATATGCTCCATAAAAATCACCTCCTCTCATAGTAGACCAAAACTCCAAGCGCAGTTACGTAGAATACAACAAAACATATCGACGACGCCACGAAAAGCTGTGTCGATATGCGCGCGGCAACCGCCAACACGACGAATACCATTAAAAGGCGTAATATCATGCCGACAAGCATAATTTTTTTTGCCTGCGTCTGATTCATTTTTGCCGCCGTTTCCAATCGTGCCGCCGTTGACAGGAAATAAAAAAAACTTAACAGCGCACCGATTAAAATTGAGCCGCACAAAGACATTTGTCCCGCCGAAATTAATTGTATCGCCAAAATTGCGGCGACTGCCAAAAAAATTTTGTAACTGCGTTTGAATGTAACTATAACCTGTCTCATGCTTGCTACTTTTTCGACGTGTCAAAAAAATTCCCTTCCCTAAAAATTTTTAAATACGCGCATTTGACAAATTATTACACAAAAGTTTTCAGCGCAGCTCTACAAGCTACCGGCTATTAGCTACAGGCTACAGGCTACCCGCTACAAGCTACTAGCTACAAGCTTTAACAAATTTTAATGACGTTTAAATTTTTTTGCGATATACTTTTAAAAGTGAGGTGGTAAAAATGTCAGCGAAAAAATTTTTAGGCGCATTGGCAGTAGGCGCGTTTATATTTTGTTCACCCGTTGCCGATATCGATTCGCCTTTAACAAATACAGTTTCGGCGGAAACGTCCTCAAGCGAAATGCGATACAGAGAGCAGGAAGTTGACAGGGCGCGTGAAAATTACGAACAGGCAAGAAGACGCTACGACCGAGCCAAAGACAACGGCAATTACAGCAGTTCACAACTCCGTGAAATGAAAAATCGCCGTGACCGTGCAAAAGATAACTACGAAAGGGCGCGGGACAGATACAACGACGCACGCAGAAATTACCGTGACGGTGACGACAGCCGCTACCGCAGCCGTGCAAGCCGATACAGCCGCGAACGTCGCAGAGAAATTTACCGTAACAGAGGAAAGCTGTACTAAGTTTGAAATTTTTACATAAGCTAAAATTTTATCCAAGCTTGAAATTTTAAAATTTGAAGACAAGTACGACAAAACTAAACGTGACATTAACCATACTAAGCGCGATATCGAACGTGTCACGAAGAAAAAATTTATCCAAACAAGGCGAGAATACCCCCGCTTCCATAAGCGGCGGGATGAATCGCCAATATTGACAGTGTAAATCATAGATGCTAAAATCCTTCAAACGGCAGGATTGGCGGTTGGTAGTAAAATCGTTCTACCGTAAAAAAAGCGTTTGCAGTTAGACTTCTGCGTCACCAAAAAGGTTTGCGTGCATTCACGCTAAAAAATTAAAAGTAAGCGGAAACCTTCGGGCGACCGTGTGCGGGCTATTTGGCTTAGCCTTTGCGAATAAGGGTAGCACAAACTGCCAAACTTTGCAAGAATCCCACGCCTCTAAGGCGGTGGGAATGTTCAAAAAGCGTCACGAAATAATTTTGAAATAAATCTTTGTAGGAGATAAATTCCGCGATAAAATTTTGAAACTAAAAAGAGCCGGAACAAAATTCCGACTCCATTTTTTTTGCTTAGAATAAAAATTTTTACAAGACGATGTGTGCCATTACGTAGCCTACACAGCAACCGCTGATGACGCCGATTAAACCGGGTATCATAAAGCTGTGATTCAAAATGTATTTTCCGATTCGCGTCGTGCCGGAACGGTCAAAGCCGATACAAGCCAAATCGGAAGGATACGTCGGCAGGAAGAAGTAACCGTAGCACGCGCTGATGAATGACATTAACAGCACGGGGTCCATACCTGCCTGCAAGCCCAGCGGAAATACGATTGCTATTGCCGCCGCCTGTGAGTTGACCAATTTTGACGTTAAGAAAGCTATAATTGCGAATGCCCAAGGATAATCGGCAACCGCCGCGCTTAAAAATTCTTTCAAAAATCCCATATGCGCCGAGAAAAATGTATTCGCCATCCAAGCGACGCCGTAAACCGAGACGAGAGCGACGATACCGGATTTAAATACTTGACTGTTGCCGACGTCTTTAGCCTTGACTTTGCAGACGAACAAAATTACTGCCGCGACGAGGAGCATAACCATTTGAATGACCTGCGTCATTGAGATAGCTTTCATGTCTCCCTTTGCATTGGGGAAGTGCGGGAGTAAGTCAGAGAAGTTACCGAGCAACGCGATGATTAAAATGCCGATGAAGAAAATGTACATGGCGTGAAAGTAGCTTGAAGGCAATTCCTTACCTTGCAGTGACTCTGAATCGCCGTAGACATATTCTTTGTTGGCAGGATCTTTGATGAACTCTTGAAATTGTTCGTCGTCCGCCAATTCTTTGCCGCGTTTGTAGCTGTAAAGCGCCGCGAAAAATACACCGAGTCCCGTTGCAGGAATGGACACCGCCAAAATCTGAAGTACGGTGTAATGATAGCCTGCCGCCGCCATAAAGCCGACGATTGATACTATTGCGACTGATACCGGCGACGCGCAGATACCCATTTGTGATGCGACGGAAGAAACCGCCATTGGTCTTTCCGGTCTGATATTCTGCTTAATAGCGATATCGTAAATAATCGGGAACATGGTATAGACAACGTGACCCGTGCCGCAGAGTACCGTTAAAAACCACGTTGTAAGCGGAGCTAAAATTGTTACGTGTTTAGGATTATTCCTCAAAAATTTCTCCGCATACTGCAACATAACCGTCAAGCCGCCGGAAGTTTGCAAAAACCCCGCGCAGGTGACGACCGCCAAAATCGTAAGCATTACGTCTATCGGCGGCGAGCCGGGCTTGTAATGAAAGACGAATGTATATACTACAAGTCCAATTCCGCTTATGACGGCAAGCCCGATACCGCCATGTCGCACGCCTACAATAAGACATACCAGCAGTACGATAAAGCCTATAAACATTTCCATAAACTATACCCCCTCTAAAATATTTTTGCGTCAAATTTTAACGCTATGCATTTGCTATTCTAGATTTTATTTGCATTTCCTTTTCAATTAACTTTAGCCGCGATAAAAAAATTTCGACAAAATATTTGTATCAAAACACTTTCGGTATTGCA
>CAMJNB010000010.1 GCA_946407175.1 uncultured Selenomonadales bacterium
GCGATTCATCCCGCCGCTTATGGAAGCGGGGTTATTCTCGCCTTGTTTGGATAAAGATATGGTTAATCTCTACAAAGTCTTTTTTACATTTACAAGCTACTTTTAAAAATTTACAAATTACTTTTCAAAATTTAACAGGTTCTTTTTCAAATTCTCGTAGCCTTGCGTGAAGTAGGGCGGGTACTGCGATTCGGCGTAATCGGCACCGTAAGCGCGGGAGCTGACGGCTAAAATAGGCGGCGATTGAATGCGTTTTGCCACTGCCATACCGGTGAAAAGTTTCCACCAACGCTCAAGGTCGGCAGTAAAATCTTTCGCCGTCGAAAAATATTTTTGTACCAACCCTTTTTCACAGCCGATTTCATTTTCAAGCGTACCGACAACGTACCAATTTAAAATATCTTCCGGCGTCTTTTGCCCTTCCATAAACGCGCGGAATAAATAATCATGATACGGATATTTCAGCGGATCGCCCTTGCCTTCGTCAACATTCTGCGCGGAGGAAAGTTCGGCGCTCGGCACGATATCAATAATGCCCTGCGGAATGACTTCACTTTCGTAAATCACTTCATTAAGGTAGCGTGCAAGGTCGTAGACTTGAAATTTCCACAAGTCGGCAAGCGCGCAGAAAAAACCTGCCTCGTCGCCGTAAAGCGTAGCGTAGCCTACGGTAGTTTCAGCTTTATTTGCGTTGCAGGTGAAAACGCCGCCTACCGATGCCGCAACCGCCGCCAAAATTCTTCCGCTACGGTCACGCGCTTGAATATTTTCTTTCACGAAGTTTGAAATTTTAAGATTGGAATTTCTACCGAATCTCACGAACGGCGTATTGCTCAGCTGATTAACGGTGAAGTCAACCGATTCTTGTATCGGCATTACGGCGTAATTGCAACCTAAATTTTTTGCAAGCTGTTCACTCAAATTTTTTGTAGTCGCCGAATTAAAGACGCTCGGCATATTGACAAGGTAAACATTTTCAGCGCCTAAAACCCGCGTGTAAAGTGCGGCGGCAACGGCAGAATCAATACCGCCGGAAATGCCGATAACCACTTTGTCAACGTTAATTTGTGCAAGGAATTTTTCAACGCCGTAATGTAACGCGCTGTAAATTTCTTCAACCTCTTCAACGTCGGCAAGTTCAAGCGTCAGCATATTGTTAATGTCGTCAAGTTCAATCACACTTAAATTTTCTTCGTACGGCTCAAGCCCGTGAACAATTTCACCGCGCGAATTATAAACGGTACTGCAGCCGTCAAACGTGTAAACCGTCTTGCCGCGATTTTGTATGCCTACCGCGTTTACGTAAATTACCGGACGGTTTAACTCTTTAGCCTTTGCGCCAAATTCTTCGTTACGAATTTTTTCACTGCCGATTCTAAACGGTGTGGACGCAATTTCAAGAGTATAATCAAGTTCGCGAATAAATTTCTTTGTAGAAACACTTTTACGGTTACGGGCAACAAAAACGGTGTCACGACTGCCGAAAATTACTGTAATCTTTGCACTTGCGGAAATTATTTTCTGTTCAAAAAATTTGCAATCGTTTACAAAACTTTCCTTAAGCGCAGTGTCACCTATCAAGACGCCGGAAATTGCGTTGGCAGGAAAAATTACAACTTCAGCACGTTGAGTTTTCGCCTGCTCAATGAAGTTCAAAATTTTTTCGGCGTTACGCGCAGGTTGACCCGCGTAAATTTCAATTTGCGCCAATGCTATTTTCAAAATAAATCACGCTCCTCAAAATTTTTCTGCGCAGATTTTACAACACTTAATAGACGCCGCGCAATTCTTTCAACTTGCGATTGCTAAAATTTTTATTTTTCATTTACAAATTATGATACAACGCAAGAAACACTCAACTTTGCAGGGGAGGACTGGCGTCCTGCAAATACTGCTACCGAACCTCCTTCGGTAGAGTGAGTGTTTCTTTGAAAGAAAATATACTATAAACGTGACAAAAATGCAACACGAAAAATTTTTATCGACTCTAAGCTACCGGCTACCGGCTAAACGCTAACCGCTAAAAGCTACAAGTTACGAGTTACAAGCTACCAGCTAACTTCCCAATTCTATCTGCTCCAAAGATTTTTGCTTGCTTTCAATGCCGAGCCCCAAAACTATAGCCGAAATCAGCACGAATACCGACGCGAACATTGCAAAAATTAAATTCATGGGTGCGCCATGTACCAAAAGCACGCCGACTAACATAGGCGCAAGCATGCCGCCGATTCTGCCGAAACCTGCCGCCCAGCCTGAACCGAGTGCGCGAATTGACGTGGGATAAAGTTCCGGCGTGTACGTGTAAATTACGCCCCATGCGCCGAGATTGAAAAAGCTCATTGCCGCGCCCCACATTAATAATTCATTTGCCGTCGCCGAATTGCCGAAAAAGTAACTGCAGACGCCCGACATTAACAAAAAGACTGACAGCGTGTACTTTCTGCCGATTAAGTCAACCAGCCACGCCGCCGCGAAATAGCCCGGCAACTGCGCGGCAGTCATAATCAGCACGTATTCAAAAGTTTGTACAACTTCAAAGCCTTGCGAAAAGACGATTGACGGCAACCACATGAAAATACCGTAGTAGCTGTAAACAATGCCGAACCACGCCAGCCATAACATAATCGTCCTTATGCGAAATTGCGGCGTCCACAAACTTGCAAAGGTAGGTTTTGCCGCGTCTTCAGATTTTCTTTCCGCCGCATTTAAATCTTTAGCAAACGGCTCCGACTTAACGCCCAATTCCACTTCCAAGCCTAAAATAATTTGTTTCGCCTCATCAATTTTCTTTTGAGAAATTAAGTAGCGTACCGATTCAGGCATATGCAGGCGAATGACAAAGACGTAAAGCGCGGGAAGTGCACCGATTAAAAATGCCACGTGCCAGCCGAGTTGCGGAATGATTATGTACGAGATAAACGCCGCGACAAGCCAGCCTACGCCCCAAAAACTTTCCAACAGTACGATAAATCTTCCGCGCAGGTGTGACGGCGCATACTCACTCATCAGCGTTGCCGCGACGGGTAATTCGCCGCCTAAGCCGAAACCTACCAAAAATCTGAAAAATAAAAGTGATTCGTAGTTCCAAGCAATCGCGCAGAGTCCCGTTGCGACGCTGTACAAAATTACCGTAGCCGCGAAAACTTTTTTACGTCCCAATCTGTCAGCGACCGTACCTGCAAGCACCGCGCCCAATGCCATGCCGATTAAGCCGATACTTCCAATCCAGCCGACTTGCTCCGCCGATAAGCCCCACTCTTTTGCCAAAACAGGCAGTACGAATGAAATTATTCCCGTGTCCATTGAATCAAACATCCAGCCCAAGCCGGTTATCACAAGCAATTTGTAGTGAAATGAACCGACCGGCAATTTTTCTAACCGTTCAAGTAACATTTAAAACCTTCCCCCGTGAAAAAATTTTTCATTCATCAAACATTGAAATTATAACTTAATAGTCAAGAAGTAATGCTTTCATGGCGTCAGTGAAAAATTTTTCGTCATCGGTTCCTGCCGACGCGTTTAACTTCATCATCGGCATTCGCAGAAGTTTTCGTACTATCATTTTCGTCATTTGGTCGACGACTTTTTTTTCTTCGTCACTTAAATTCGGCAGTTTATGAGCTACGCGCTTGACTTCACGTTCACGAATTTTTTCTGCGCGTTGCGACACGTCAGCCATAAGTGGGCGGAATTTTAAATATTTAAATCGCTCCATAATTGCCGCAACGTTGGAGTCAACGATTTTCCGCGCAGATTTCGCCTCTTCCTGCCGAAATTTTATATTTGATTCGACGACTGATTCAAGGTCATCAATATTGTACAGCGTGACGCCGTTAATCTGCGCGACTTCGGGGTCAACGTCACGCGGTACGGCAATGTCAATGAAAAAGAGTTCACGTCCCTGCCTGCGCGTCATAAGCTGTTGCGTCTGCCAAGTTTTAACCACGTAATGCGGTGCACCGGTCGAAGTTATAATAATGTCAACATTATCGGCGCTTGTCATTGCATCTTCCCACGCTACGGCTTGTGCGCCAAATTTTTCAGCCATTTCAACGGCGCGGGAGTAGTGGCGGTTGGCGACGATAATTTTTTCAATGCCGCGTGCATTTAAATGTTGCGCGGTAAGTTGAGCCATTTTGCCCGCGCCGAAAATTAGTGCACTGCGATTTTTAAGACCGTCCAATTTTTTCGCGGCAAGGTCGACTGCGGCGGAGCTTATCGAAACGGAATTGTAGGCAATGCGCGTTTCCGTGCGTACCAACTTCCCTACGGCGATAGCTTTATTGAAAAGCGTATTTAAAACCGTGCCGGTAGTGCCTGACGCCTTCGCAATGGTGTAAGCGTCTTTAACCTGCGACAAAATTTGTCCTTCGCCTAAAATCAGCGAATCCAAACTCGACGACACATTAAAAAGGTGACGAATGCATTTTTCACCTTCGTACGCGTACAAAAAATTTTCAACGCCGCCGCCGGTTAAATCGTTCAAAAAATTTTTAACACATTCCGCGTCATTCGTCGAAGTCACCGCGTAAATTTCCGTGCGGTTACACGTCGACAAAATTACCGCCTCTTCAATATCTTCGTAGCCGTCCAAATTTTCAAGTCCCAACTGTATGGCGTCTTTGTCGACAGAAAATTTTTCGCGAATCTCCACCGGCGCGGTTTTGTAGTTCAATCCCAAAATTTTAAGTTGCATTTTGTCTCCTTTAGTGAATATTAAGTAGTGAATAGTGCGAATAGGTAATAGCTAACCGCTACCAGCTAATAGCTAACAGCTAATTCTTAATTTCGGTAATGCGAATTTTGGCGATACGCGCCCCATCCATTTTCAAAACTTCAAAACGCAAGCCGTTCCAATCGTACGTTTCAGCGACTTTCGGAATGTAGCCGAAAAGCGACGTGACAAAGCCGCCCATAGTCTGAAAATATTCATGCTCTTCGCCCGGCAATGCGTCAAAGTTAAAACGACTTTTAAAGTCATCAATGTCACAAAGCCCCTCGACAAGGTAGGCGTCATCTTTTTGAACAATCTGCTTGTCGCGCGGCTGTTCAACGTCTTTCGTGCCGACAATTTCACCGGCAATGTCGTCAAGCGTCACAATGCCGATAACGCCGCCGTATTCGTCATTTACAATCGCGGCAGAGTCCCCGCTGGTCTTAAAGCGTTCAACCAATCTGAAAATGTCCATTGTGCGCGGTACGAAGACAGGCTTTTTCAAAAGTGCGGTCAAATCAATTTTTTCATTCGGCTTGAGATTTAAAACGGTGTCAAGTAAATCCTTAGCGTAAATCACGCCGCGAAATTCGTCCAAACTGCCTTCACCGGCAGGAAAAATCGTTTGATTGGTTTCACGTACAATTTTCAAATTGCGTTCAATGTCATCGGTAATGTCAAGCCAGCGCATATGGATTCGCGGCGTCATCAGCGCGTAGGCAGTCTCGTCGCTAAGGTGAAAAATTTTGTCTACCGCCTCGCGTTCAAATTCGGCAAACGTCCCGTCCTCCGTGCCTTGCTCAATTAAATCTTTAACCTCATCTTCAGTGACGGTATCGGTAGTTTCAGGGTTCATATCCAACAGCATCATAACGCCGGCAGAAATTTTGTCGAACAAAAAAACTATCGGCGTCATCAGCAACACGACGAATTTTATACTTTTGTGGTGATTGAGTAAAAAATTTTCCGGCGCCTGTTGTGCCGCGCGTGAAGGTAAGAAGTTGCCAAAAAGTAGCATTATGAAAATTACGACGGCTAATGAAATTATCAGCGCGACAATTTCAGCGGCGGCAAAAAAATTTAAGCGGTCAAAGATTAATTTGGCAATTAAAATGGACGTAACGCCGGATAAAATTCCCGTGACGGTTACGCCGATCTGCGCGGTAGAAAGTGCGTTGTCAGGCGATTCAAAAATTTTCAGTGCGGCCTCTGCGTCTTTATCGCCGTCCTGCGACATTTTTTCCAATCTGCCGTGCCGACCTTCATTCAGCGCCGTTTCCATTAACGAAAAATAACCGCTCATAATCGCCAAAACCATTATCAGCGCGAGCGGTAAAATTAACGCGGTCAAAATAATTCCTCCGAATTTATTAAAAATTTCTTTCCTATTTTAAATAGATAATTCCATATCGGCAAGTATTTTTTTCAAAACTAAAAAAGGCACTCTGTCCGAGTACCCTTTTTATTAACTTGTAGTCACTAATTTTAAATCCTAAATCTTACACTCTTAATTCCTAATTCTAAATTCTAAATTCTTAATTAAACTTATCTTCCGCCGTGTGCGTATACAGACGCCGCCGCCATTGCGATATCTTCCGAATTAATACCGGCGGGGACGTAAAGGAAAATTCTGTCCGAAATCATACGAACCGAACCGTCCGATGCGTAGCAAACACCATTAATGAAATCGCAAATTCTGCGCTGTTCGGCATCCTCAAGTTCTTCATAATTTACAACGGCGGCTTTTCTGCTCAAAATGTCATCTGCAACCGCGCAGACTTGACTGCCGTTTATGGAATGATAAATTTTTACGGAAAATTCGGGGGACTTGACAATTTTCAAGCCGGGACTGTCGGTCGCCTCAGTTTCCGGCGCAGGATTTTCATACGCAGAATAGCGCTTGCCGCCTACCGACATCGTACCGTTTTCTGCCGTGTTCATCGCCGCGTAAGTTGCACCGTTCGCCGTAGCTACGCGCTTTACCTCTTTCATAGCCTGAACTTGTTGCGCCTTGCTTTCGGCAACCTTAGACGCTTGCTTTCTTTCTTCTGCCAACTCTTCCTCTTCCGTAGGCTCCAGCGGCATTATCAAATCAGTAAGCTTTCTTGCCCAATCCATAATAATCATAATTTCATCAAATTTGCACGAAACAAATTTGACTTTTCACCTCCGTAAAAATAAATTCCGCAATTTTTTTCTGTTGTAGATTATTTTCTTTACAAATCACTAATCGCTAAAAGCTAACCGTTAATAGCTAAAATCTAAGTTGCCGTTATTTTAACATACTCTTTTGTAATTTGTAAAGGATTTTTTCAAGTTATTTTCATGAAAGTTTTTTTCAGCGCCAAAAATTTTTCAAGCGGCTAAAAAAAAAGTTCACCTATCCGAGTGAACTTTGAAAAAAATTTATGAAATTGCGTTTACTTTTAACGTGAGCTTAGATTTTTTGCGTGCAGCCGCGTTTTTATGAATGGTGTTGTTAGCGGCAGCCTGATCAATGGCTTTATGGGCAACCGGCAAAAGTTTTTGTGCTTCGGCAGCGTCATTGTTCGCGATAGCCGCAAGTACAAGCTTCTGAGCCTTCTTTATACGATTTTTTTCAAAAACATTACGCTCATGACGTTTTGCATCAATTTTTACGCTTTTCTTTGACGATTTAATATTCGGCAAAAATGTTTCCTCCTTTATTTTAGTGACACAAAGTTTAGCACAGCTTAGATAAAATTGCAAGCAAAAAATTTTAGCGCTTGCCGGCTGAAATTGCAAGGCGCGAAATCCCATTTCATTCAATCCACTTCACTTTGTGCGACAAATCAAGTAAATCGCAATCACGAACGATTAGCGAAACTATGGCGGAAATATTTACAACAAAGATATCGGCAACCATAATCGTGCCTATCGCGTCCAAAGAAATGTTGAGTTGCATTAACATAAGCCCCAGCATCGCTACCATGCCGCCGTTGCCGCTACTTGCCGAAATTGCAAATTGAATTGCCAAAAAGCCGATTATGAAAATTTGAGAAATTGTAAGTTGCACTCCCGAAAAGTCTGCGGCAAAAAATGTGGCGGTGCAAAAACCGATCAGCATTGCCGTAGGACAAAGTGCGTGTGAAATCGGTATATAAAAATCGCAGAGAGTTTTTTGGATTTTTAATTCTTTCTTGCAAATTTCAATGTTTTTCGGCATCGCCGCAGACCCGCTGGCTGTCGTGAATGAAATTAACATTGCTGGCTGAATTTTTTTTAAGAAGTCCAAAATATTTACGCCGTGAGTGATTGAAATTTTTAAGAGCGGTAAAAAACTTAAAATGATAAATAAAATGTACTCCACCAAAATTAATTTCCATACAATAAAAATTTGTGAAATGGAGTAAAGCAACGCCGTTTTGAAAATGCAAAGAAACACTATCGCGGGAATGACTTTGAAAACTATCATCACCATTTCAAAAATAATTTCTTTCAAATCCATAATCAAGGTTTTAAAACCTCTGACTTTGTCGCCCAAAATTGTCACGCAAATTCCCGTAAGCACCGCCAATACAACAATTTGTAAAATTTTTCTTTCATAAAACGGCGCAACTATATTTTGCGGAATCATCGACAAAATTAAATCAAAAACTTGTTTAAATCCTTCTGAATCGCCGCTTAGAGCGGAGCCGTCGAAATCTAAATTTACTACCTGAAAAAATATTGAGCAGACTATAATCGACGAAAGTACGGTAGAAGATAAAATCGCCAAAAATCTTATCAAAATTTTTGAACTTAGCTCGTTTAACACCGTAACATTTTCAATCGCGCAGATACTGGCAACGATAGAAATAAATATCATCGGAATGTTTACCGCGATAATCACGCCGAACAAGGCGTTTAAAACCGGCGTCACAAAACTTTCAACGATAAATTGTTGCGTCGGCTCGGACAAATTTCCTGCTGCCAGTGCGCAAATAATTGCCAAAAAAATTGCAATGGTAGTGGAGCCGCCGGGAATTTTTAATTTTTTAATCTCTTTTTTAGAAAATGCGCGTATTTCATTACAACCGTTTTCATAGCGATAAACAATGCCGGTATGCTCATAACTCATCAGATTTTTCATCATCATATCTGAAAAAATTTGAGTTTCGTCTTTATCATCCATCGGGTTGTACGGGACGCCTTTAATCTTTATCAAAACTCTCGGCGTACCAAACCATTTTCTTATGACAAGCTTAAATTCGTGTTCTTCGCCGAATTTTTCTTGATAACGGAGCAACGCCTCTTCAAGCAGAAGAGTCACTCTGATTTTATCCTTGCGCGCCACGTCAAGCGATTCAAAAAATTGCTGAACTTCTTCAATCGCGTCATTGATATTTTGGTTATTTAGTTTCAAAATGTCCGACATTTATTTCATATATATTTTTTTTGCACAAAAAATTTTCGACAAAATTTTATTTAATCCGGTTTTTTAATATAATTTTTTAAGCGTCGCGCCTTGATAATAATGCGCAACAATCTTGTCGTACTTCCAGCCTTTTTCTGCATAAGTCTTTGCGCCGTACTGCGAAAGACCGACGCCGTGACCTTTGCCGTAGCCGCTGAAAACAACCTCATTGCCGATTATTTCGACGTGAAACAGCGTGCTGGGCAGAGAAAACTTTCTGCGCATCTCGGCACCTTGCATAGTGACAGTTTTTTTTGAACCTACAATCTGCGCGGATTTTACGCGACCGGAAGTGGATCTGTCATTAGCCGATTTACCGAGAGTCAGCGGCGTCAAAATAAATTTCTGCACTGTACCGAAGGCACTGCCCATACGTGAAGAAAAATCGTAGACAGTAAATTTCACCGTCCAAGCCTGCGTATGTTTCATTTCTTCGGCAACGGCTTTAAGGTGAGCAACATTGCCGCCCCAAACATTCGACGCGCTTTCAGTCATACCGCCGCTGTCAGCGTGAAAAGGCGCGTCAACCGTCCTGCCGCCGTGAAACAAAACTTCGCCGCGCGTTTCGGCAACGGCTCTGTCCGTCGTCTCAAAAGTTTCAACGCCACTGTAAACTTGACAATGAGTCGTCGCGCAGAGTTCGTAGCCTTCCTTTTTATGCTTTTCGCGATTTTTTAACACAAACGTCCTTGCCGCCACTGCCTGCGCTTTCAACGCCTCCAAAGGCCATGACTGAATCATTTCTTTCGGCAACACGCCGCGCAGATATTCTTCAACCGGCGCAATATTTATCACCGTCATTGTTGAGCCGCGTTTCAAAAGTTTCACGCCGCCGAAATAATCTTTGCCGTTTATCATCACGTGCCAGTGGTTTAAGTCGGCTCTGTCCGGACGAATTTCCACGCCGTTTGTTTGAATATCCGACGCTTTTATTGTAACGGCTTGACCTGCAGATATATTTTTAATTTTTTTTGAAGTTTTTCCGTCAGTAATAATGCACGGCATGTTAAACTGCAAAGTAACTTCGTTGACGTTACTCATAAGTCCGATTTTAATTTCCGGCTGCCATTGTGATTTTGTTTCGCAAACATTATTTGACGAGCTAAAAAAAATTACCGCCAAAACTGCGGCAAAAAATTTTTTCAACAAAAATTTTCACTTCCTAAAAAAATTCTTAATTCAAAACTGTCCGCCTTCGTCCAAAAAGTTGCAGTATTTTTTAACCGCATCGTTAAAGTCAGAAAAGCCACCTTCATAACCTGCGCGAATCAAATTTCTTGTATCGGCTTGCGTAAAGCTCTGATACTTGCCCTGCAATTCGGCGGGGAAGTCGACGTACTGAATGTCACCCGTACCGAGCGCGTCAATAACTGCACGTGCCGCCTCGTTGTAAGTGTGGGCTTGACCCGTGCCGCAGTTATAAATGCCGTTTTCAATGTCATCATCATCAAACGCCCAAAGATTAACTTTTACAACGTCGTCAACAGAAATGAAGTCGCGCCGCTGTTCGCCGTCCGCGTAGCCGTCACTGCCTTTGAAAAGCTTTATAACGCCTGTTTCCTTAATCTGATTGTACATTTGATAGAAGATTGACGCCATACGCCCTTTGTGCCGCTCCTGCGCGCCGTAAACGTTGAAATAGCGCAGACCGATTACAGACGGTTCAAAAAATTCCGAGTCTGCACAATCAGCTAAAGTTTTTCTGACGTACCTGTCAAAAGTCAACTTTGACAGCGCGTAGGCATTCAAAGCGCGTTCACATTCTTCATTCTCACTAAAACCGTTTTGACCGTCGCCGTAAACTGACGCACTGGACGCATAAATAAATTTAATCTCTTCGTCAACGCAAAAATCCAACAGCGCCTTTGAAAATGAAAAGTTCACCTTCATAATATAATCTGCGTCACGTTCCATAGTGTCCGAGCAAGCGCCTTCGTGAAACACCGCGTCAATCTCTTCGTCCCAAATATATTCGTCGTCAGTAATATTTTTTAAAAATTCGTCACGGTGCATGTAGTCAGTGAACTGCAAGCCGCAGAGATTTTTAAATTTATCGCCCTTGCCGAGATTGTCGACAATTAAAATATTTTTTTCGCCGCGCAGATTCAAAGCACGGACAATATTACTGCCGATAAATCCCGCGCCGCCCGTTACAATTATCATAAAAACAAACTCCTTTTAATTCCCCTTAATTCCACTTAATCTTAAATCTGACCTTTTAATCGTTTAAATCTGACCTGTACGCCTCGTTCAAAAGTCGTTCCTGCTTTTCCTTGTTATGCCGTTCAAAAGCACGGTTGGCAAAAATTTGCGGCGTCGCCGTGCCGATAGCTATTGCCAAAATTATCAGTGCCGCATCTACGCCGGATTGTACCGCGCTTAAAAGTTGATCTACCGTCAGCGTCCGAATGTTTATCATTGCGAATAAAAAGCGGTAAATTAAAACGCCCGGCACAAGCGGAATTACGGCGGGGACGATTAAAACCTGCATTGGCGTATGTAACCAGTGAATTGCCTTTACCGCGATAATGCCGAGTACCGTTGCCCCTGCCAACGTGCTGATTGGTGAACTGCAGGCAAACTCGAAAATTAAAAAATTTTTTATGCAGACGCATAACGCGGCGCCTATACCTACGGCAAACAATAAACGCGGCGGAAGGTTGAAAAGTATCGCGAAACCCATTGCGCCCAATGCCGCATTTACCGCGAAGACCAGGTAATTATCCTCCGGCAACATTCGCAGGTTTGTGAAGTC
>CAMJNB010000011.1 GCA_946407175.1 uncultured Selenomonadales bacterium
TTTGCCGTACAGATTATTTTTGTGTATAATCTTTGCAGGTGATGAAAATGAATTTAGGAATTAAAGATGAAGAATTTTTACGCGGGGAAAAGATCCCTATGACGAAAAGGGAAGTCAGAATTTTAACGCTTGCACTTGCACGTGTCGGCGGCGCTGAAATTATTGCGGACATCGGCGCAGGTACCGGCTCGCTTTCAATCGAGGCGGCTAAATTTTCGCCGGACAGCAATATTTTTGCCGTTGAAAAAAATTCTGACGCAGTAGAGTTGCTGAAAAAAAATGTAAAAAAATTTTTTGCCGATAACGTCACGATTATTCACGCCGAAGCGTCCGAAGTGCTGAAAAATTTTTCGCAGATTGAAGTTGCACTAATCGGCGGCAGTGGCGGCAAGATTGAACAGATACTCGACGCAGTTAATAAAAAGTTAAAAGTCGCCGGTCGCATTGCCGCGAATTTTATCGCGATTCAAAATTTGTCAATCTGCCTTGAATGGCTCCGCCGTCACAAAAATTATAACTATGAAGTTATGCAAGTGCAGGTTAGTCACTTAAAAAAAATCGGCGCGTACGACATGACGCAGGCGGCTAATCCCGTGTACATTTTAATTGCGGAGAAATTACCCAATGACTGAGTTGGTACAAGAAAAACTTAAGACGTTGCCGGATTCGCCCGGCGTCTACATTATGAAAGATTCGCAGGGAAAAATTATCTACGTCGGCAAGGCGATAGTTTTAAAAAATCGCGTGCGGCAGTATTTTCAAAAAAACAAAAATCATTCGCCGAAAGTTATCGCTATGGTTGCAAAAATCGCGGACTTTGAAACTATCGTCACGGCGTCGGAAGTCGAAGCGCTTATCCTTGAATGTAACCTCATTAAAAAGCACAGACCGCGCTACAATATCTGCTTGAAAGACGATAAAAGTTATCCCTACTTGAAATTGACGCTGAATGAAGATTTTCCGCGCGTCTTTATCACGCGGCGCATTGTTGACGACGGCTCAAAATATTTCGGTCCCTACACAAATTCGCAGGCGGTTAAAGAGTCGCTTGAACTTCTGCGCAAACTTTTTCCCTTGCGTACGTGCAAGACTTTGGGCAAGCGTCCCTGCCTTGAATTTCACATTAACCGTTGCATGGCGCCCTGCGTCAACAAAATTTCCCGCGCAGATTACGCCGATTTAGTTAAGGCGACTGAAAAATTTTTGGAAGGGCGTACGGCGGACGTTGAACGCGACTTGACGGCTAAAATGTCAAAAGCGGCGTCGGATTTAAACTTTGAACTTGCCGCGAAACTGCGCGATATCCTTTTTGCAGTTAAAAAAATTTCCGAGAAACAGAAAATCGTCACGGATACCGGCGACATTGACGCGATAGGAATTTCGCGGCTTAACGATGAAGTCTGTGCGCAGATTTTTTTCATACGTGACGGCAAGGTTACGGGGCGTGAAAGTTTTCTGCTTAATGGCGCCGTTGATGAGTCCGATTCAAAAGTTACGGTGGAATTTATCAAACAATATTACAGTCGCGCAAAAATATCTGCCGCCGAAATTTTACTGCCGGTGACTTTACCCGATGATGACGTTGCAGTTTTAGCCGAGTGGCTGGGCGTTAAAGTCACGGAACCGAAACGCGGCGTCAAGCGTTCACTTGTTGAAATGGCGATTGAAAATGCGGCAAGGTATTTAACTGAACTTTCTGCGAGGCGTGAACTTAAAACGGCGCAAACTTCGCAGGCGGTTGAAGACCTGCAAAAATTTTTACATCTGCCAAAACTTCCGCGTAAAATGGAGTGTTTCGACATTTCCCACTTTCAAGGCGCCGAGACCGTTGCGTCAATGGTAGTTTTTGAAAACGGCGAACCGAGCAAAAAAAATTACCGCCGATACAAAATTCGTTCGACGGAAGGCAAGCCCGATGATTTTATGTCAATGCGCGAAGTAACCGGCAGACGCTACGGCAAGTTGACGGCTGATGAATTGCCGGACTTGATTGTAATTGACGGCGGTATCGGTCAGCTCCATTCCGCGCTTGAAATTATTCGCTCATTCGGTCACGACGTGCCGGTTGTAGGTTTGGCGAAGGAGTTTGAGTTAATCTTTGTCGAGGGCGAAAGTGAACCTATTGAGTTGCCGCGCGAAAGTCAAGCGCTGTACCTTATGCAAAGAATACGTGACGAGGCGCACCGTTTTGCGATAACGTACCACCGCAAATTAAGACGTGCAAGAAATTTGAAATCGGAACTTGACAACATTGCCGGTATCGGTGAAAAGCGGCGGGCGGAGCTTTTTAAAAAATTCGGCACCATTGATAAAATTAAATCCGCGTCGCTTGACGAGCTTTTAACCGTGCCCGGTATGAATCGCACTGCCGCAGAATCGCTGATAAATTTTTTTAATGTAGGGAGGAAATAAATTATGGTTTTCAGTAATAGGCTTATGAAATAATCTGAAAGCTGAAAGCCGTAACCTGAAAGCTGTAATGAAGTGGATAAATCATCAAATTGTAACCGGCTTTATAGTGTACGCGGCAAGTGACAACGCGCTTTTTGTGGCGTCAAGCATTGTCGGCGCGGTACTGCCGGACAAAGTGGAAGGCTCCCCGCCGCAAGAAAGTCGCGCGTATTGGAAGTGGCGCAAAAATCACCGTACATGGTCGCACTACCCGCCGCTGTACATTGCATTAATTTTGGCGGCGCAGTTCGCAGTAAATTATTTTCAAAATCCGCACGTGGAATTAATTTTAAATCTGATAACCTACGCACTTTTCGGCGCGTTACTTCACATAATCGAAGATGCAATTTGCGGCAAAGTTCCCGTCTTCACGCCGCACAGAAAGCACGGGATAAAGCTTTTTAAAGTCGGCTCATGGCAGGAATATTTTTTTGCCGCGCTGATAATCGGCGGTTGTTTAATTTTTAGGTTCAAAGATTTATTTTTGTCGGAATTTAATTTGTAGTGACGGAAATTAATTTGTAGCTTGCCGCATTTAGTGATATTATGTTGATAGTGAATAGTTTCTGAAAGCTGAAAGCTGAAAGCTAATCTCGAAAGGATTGTTGATATTTGGAAAAAGTTCGTACACGTTTTGCACCGAGCCCGACCGGCTACATGCATATTGGAAATTTGCGCACCGCGCTTTACGCCTACCTGTTTGCAAAATCTCAACACGGCGATTTTATTTTACGCATTGAAGATACCGACCGCGCGCGCTACGTTGCCGACGCAGTGGAGTTCATAGAAAAAACTTTGGCGGCGGCAAAAATTATTCCCGATGAAGGACCGCATCACGGCGGAAATTTCGGTCCCTACGTTCAAAGCGAGCGCATGGAAATTTATAAAGCCTACGCTGAAAAACTTGTCGAGTCAGGTCACGCCTACCGCTGTTTTTGCGATGATGAAAGCGTTGACGATAAAGCTGACGATAATGGCGAAAAAAAATTCGGCGGCTACAATCGTCATTGTCGTGAACTTTCTGCAGAGGAAATTGAAAAAAATCTGCGCGAAGGCAAGCCGTATGTCATTCGCCAAAAAATGCCGCTTACAGGCGAGACAACTTTCTTTGACGTGTTGCACGGTAATATTACCATTGCCAACGCCGAGCTTGAAGACCAGGTGCTTTTAAAGCGTGACGGTATGCCGACGTACAATTTTGCCAATGTTATCGACGATCATTTAATGGAAGTCACTCATATAATTCGCGGCACGGAGTTTATCACGTCCACGCCCAAACACGTGTTGCTGTACGAATTTTTCGGCTGGGAAATTCCCACCTTCATACACCTTGCGCCGGTTATGGGTAAGAGTGAGGACGGCACTGTTTCAAAGCTTAGCAAGCGTCACGGCGCTACAAGTTTTAATGACTTAATCGAAGTCGGCTACCTGCCGGAAGTTATCACGAACTACGTCGCACTTTTGGGCTGGAGTCCGAAGTCTAATCAAGAAATTTTTTCTATGGACGAGCTGATAGAAAAATTCAGTCTTGACGGCTTAAGCAAGTCTCCCGCAGTTTTTGACTACAACAAGCTGGATTGGATGAGCGGCGAATATTTTAAGGCGATGAGTGATGAAGATTTTGCGAAAGTTGCCGATAAATTTTTTGGTGAACTCGATGAAAATCTTGCGTCAAAAAAAGTTTATCTCGGCAGTTTGTTAAAGCCGCGTATTGCAAAGCTTAGTGAAATTCCCGCGCAGATTAAATTTTTACAGACAATGCCGCCGCTTGACGCCGAACTTTTCACGAATAAGAGAAATAAAGTTACGCCGGAAAATTCCGCGCAGATTTTACAAGGCGCCGTAAAAATTTTGTCTGACGTTACGGATTGGAATGTTGACACGTTGCACGAAAAAGTTATGGCGTTCGTAGCTGAAACGGGATTAAAAACCGGCACGGTAATGTGGGCGCTTAGAATCGCGCTTTCCGGTCAAAAGGTAACGCCCGGCGGCGTGATAGAAATTTTGTACCTGCTTGGTAAAAAAGTTTCGCTTGACAGATTAAATGACGCATTAAAATTTTTAGAAAATTTGCCGAAAAAATAATTTTTAATGTCAAAATTTCCGCCGTATGCTATAATCATTTTGCCGTAATATTTCGATACGGTTTAAAAAATTCGATACGGTTTTTAAAAATTGGGGAGGTGAAATTTATGGCGACAATTCCTAAAATGAAAATGAGAAATTGCATTCAGTGCGGCAGGGTTTTTTTATCGTCGGAGCGCGAAGACCTTTGCGCGGGATGTAAATCAAAATTTTATGAACTTGAAGAAATCGTCAAAGACTACGTTAAGGATCATCGCGGCGTTTCAATGACGGACGTTTCAGAGGCAACAGGCATTTCAAAAAAGTTGATACAGCGAATGGCGCGAGAGGGTGTCTTTGCCGATATGCCTATGGGCGAAAATTTTACCTACCCTTGTGCAAGTTGCGGCACTCCCATAAAAACCGGAACTTACTGTACAAGTTGTCTTACGCGACTAAGGCAAGAAACGAAAAAAGTTGCCGAATCCATGCAAATTCGGTTCAAAGAGGATATGCCGACGCTAAAGAGATTGGACGCAATGGCGCAACGTGAATTTGACCAAGAACAGCGCGATAAGCGTATGTTTCGTGTCGGCAAGACAAATATTGTTCGTTCAAAGTAGTTCAATGAAACAGGAGGTCATCAGCAAATTATGGAAGTAAGTATGAAAATGTGCAAAGGTTGCGGCGCACCGTTTATGCCGCAGGTTGACGAAGATTTTTGCTGGCGTTGCCGAAACAGTAAAAGCAGCAAGGAAGAGGAAGTTTTGGATTATCTGCGCGAAAATCCCGGCGTATCGATTTTGGAAGTTTCAAGGACTACGCAACTTTCTACGAAAACTTTGTTGAATATGGCGCACGAAGGACGTTTCGCCGGACTCAATCTAAACAAAGATTTCGGCTACCCCTGCGGCAGTTGCGGCAAGCTAATCACTTTCGGCACCTATTGTCCGGAATGTTTCGCCCTTATGAAGAGGGACGTTAAAAACGTCAAAAATTTCAACTACGCGAAACAGAGACCTACTACAAGTCGCGCGTCTTCAATGTCAGATGAAGATATGGTAAATATGTTTTACGGCAAAAAAGTCAAGGCAGATCGCGGCAGATCGCGTACCTTCTCCGACGGCATGCAGGACGAAATCGGTTCACGCAACAAAAAACGTTAAGCTTAAAATTTGGTATCACGCTTAAACTTTTGGCGCTAAGTTTAAATTTAGACGCTAACCTTAAACATTGGTGATGTTATGAAAAAAATTTTGTTTGTATGCAGCGGCAACACGGGGCGTTCGCCTATGGCAGAATTTTTTATGAAAAATCTTGTCAAAAATTTGAACGAAGAATTTTTAATCGCCTCTGCCGCGTCAAAACCTACTGACGGCGGAGACTTGCACGAAGGCATTGCCGCGAAACTGCGCGAAGAAAATATCCCTTACACTAAGCATACCGCTCGGCAAATTACGGCTGACGATTATGCAAAGTTTGACTGCATAGTTTGTATGGACAAAGGCAATATCGCGCAGGTTAAAGCAATTTGCGGCGGCGATGCGGACGGTAAAATTAAATTGTTGCTTTCATTCTGCGGCGAAGAAAAAGACATCCCTTGGGACAAAAACGGTTTTGCAGAAACTTTTAACGACATTGAGCGCGGTTGCAAGGCTCTTCTTGAGTCACTGAAGTAAGATTGAAAAGTCACTGAAATAAGATTTAAGCGTTACTGAAGTAAAGTTTAAGAGTCACTGAATAAAATGAAGAAAAAAATTTCTAAGGCAACACTTGAAAGAATGCCGTACTATTACAGCATTTTGAAAAAGATTGAAGATGACAGTACCTGTAACCGTCCGGTTTTTTTAGGCGAAAAAATAATTTCTTCAAATGAGTTGGCTGAAAAATTAGGTTTTTCGCCGGAGCAAGTGCGCAAAGACATTGCGGAGTTGGGACAGTTCGGCGTTAAAGGTGCGGGCTATCGATTCGACATGCTACGACGTGCTATGGAAAAAGTTTTAGGGTTGCAATATCGTTGGTACGTTGCAATTTTCGGCGCGGGACATTTAGGCAGTGCGCTTACGTACAGTGACGATTTTCAGCGGCTGGGCTTTACCGTTACGGCGCTTTTTGACGTTGATGAAGAATTGATTGGCAAAAAAATAAACGATGTCAAGGTGTACAATTTTGAAAACCTTAACAGCGTTGCCAAGCGTAAAATTATTGATATCGGCGTCATAACCGTGCCTGAGGACAGCGCCCAAACTGTTGCCGATTCGCTGATTCAAGCGGACATTAAAGGCATTTGGAATTTCACTGCGGCCAAACTTACTGTGCCGCAGGACGTTGCCGTAGTCAATGAAAATTTATCAATGAGCCTTATTAATATAAGTTGCCGATTAGCCGGTAGCCATTAGCGGTTAGCCGTTAAAAATATACCAGCTAATAGCTAATAGCTAAAAGACATTGTAAATGAGCATGGTCTCAACCAAGCCGAAAATTTCTTCGTGAATATCAATCGCGCTTTTGGCAAAATTACCCGCCGCGCAGTTGATAACACGCCAGTGAAATTTTTCGGCTATTTCTTTGTACGCATTGTAAGATTTAAGCATATATGCGGCGTCAGACTCGTGAATATCCTCTCTGCCACGTTCACGGCGCAACATTGCGGCGATTTTCGGCGGCATATCCAAAAAAATCGTAAGGTCGGGACGCGGCAGTTGCAGGCGCTTGTACTCGAAATTATCAAGCCAGTTTAAAAATTTTTCGCGGTCGGCTTTACGTTTAATCTTCGCAGATTGGTGTGCCATATTTGAGCCTACGTACCTGTCAGCAAGAATGACGCCGTTGCCTGCATAAAAATCCTTCCACGTTTGAAAGCTGGCAAATCTGTCTACGGCATAGAAAGTCGCCGCCGCGTATGGATTGACTTCCTCCGCCGTGCCGCCGAAGTCGCCGCGCAAGTACATTTTGATAAGCGCGGAAGATTCCGATTCGTAATTCGGAAAACTAACGCGCATAACGTCAACGCCTAAATTCTGTAACCTTTCATAAAGCCTTGTTGTCTGCGTCGCCTTGCCGGAACCGTCGGACCCTTCAAGTACAATTAAACTGCTCATATTGAAACACACCTCACTTTAAAAATTAGAAAATATACTACGGCTTATGTTTTAGCTTAAATGTTAAATATCTCTGTTACGGCTGTTCGCAAAACTTCTTGCATTACCGTCACGTTTAACAGCAATGCCTCTGCTTGCGGACGAAGTTTTGTATAACGAAATTGTGGGCGGTGTGAAACGGTGAAGTCGGTTGGATACGGTATGACTTCAATTCCCTGCTTTGAAAAATTCAGCACGGCTCTTTTCATATGGAATGCAGATGTTACAAGTATCGGTCGCTTAAAATTTTTTTCGCGCAGAATTTCCGCTGAAAAGATTGCGTTTTGTGTAGTGTTTACGCTTTTTGTTTCAAGTAAGATTTTGTCTTCCGGTACGTTAAGTGACCGTAGCACGCGGCTTGATATCAACGCTTCGGCGCCTGAATCTGAATAAACTTGCCCGCCGCTTATCAATATCGGTATGTCCAAAATTTTTTGAAGTCTGACTGCCGTTAAAAGTCTGCTTGCGGGGCTGGCACATAGCACGCCGACGCCGTCAACGTCCTGCACGTCGCGAATTGCGCCGCCACCTAACAATATGATAACGTCGCCTCCGGTCTCTTCAATTCTTTCCGGCGGTGAATATTCTTTTTCAAGATGTCCAATCAATCTTTCGGCAACAAGACCGGTACAAAGCAGGTAAAAAATCAGTGTGCCGATGCCTACAAAGACGGATAAGCGTGTATTAATTTTTGTAAGATAAAGCGTTAAAATTATCAGCAGGATTATGAAAAGACCGGGCGGCAGTACCCAGCTTGCACAAAATTTTAACATGTAAACCAAAAAAGTTTCGACCTCTCATAAGCGCAATGAAATTTTTTTCCAATTCGACTGACATTAAAAAATTTCCTGCATTCTATAACAAAAAAAATTAGTTAATAGTTAATAGTTAGTAGTCAGTAGTCAGATTACCAATACTATTTACTAACTACTATTCACTACTTCTCCTTATTCGCCACGGTACCCGCCGTCAATATGAACTGCAAGCCGTCTTCCAATTCCATATCAAGAAAAACTAAGTCAGATTTTTTTACAAACAGATTTAATCCCGCCGTCATATTCAAGCTCCACGGCATATACACGCAGACGTATTCGTCGCCTAACTTCTCTTTTACCGGCGCCGGTACGTTTTTCATTAAAAATCCCATAACACGTGCGCCGTGATAGTTTACCAGCACGACTTTTTGAAATGACGAATTTGTTTCAAGTATCGCCTTTGAAAATTGTTTTACCGAGCTGTAGATAAATTTCACGATCGGAATTTTGTCCAAGATATATTCAAAAAGTTTTATGACGTCCTGCAGTAAGCGGTTGCCGAACAAAAAGCCGACAAGCCAAATGAAAAGTGCTATTGAGATTAATCCCATGCCGGGAAAATTTACGTGAAAAAATTGTTCCAGTACCGCGCCGATTTTATCTTCAGTTAAATTAAACAGCCACATTACGACGAATGCCGTTATTGCGACGGGTGCCAAAATTATTACGCCGTTCATAAATTGTTCAGAAATTTTTACGGCGAGTGTCTTTTCTTTTTCTTCTTTAATCATTTTACGGACTCTCTTTATTTAGTGAGTAGTTGCTATCAGCTACCAGCTAATCGCTAACCCCTAAACCGAAACTTTGTATAGCGCCGTTGGAATTTCTCCAGCCGCGCTTTACTTTTACCCATAAATCCAAAAATATCTTTGTACCCAGCAGCATTTCAATTTCAGGACGCGCAGATTTACCCACGCCTTTCAAAAGTTCGCCGCCCTTGCCGATTAAAATTCCCTTCTGCGAATCGCGCTCAACGTAAATCACGGCGCGAATGTACGTCATATCATTTTTGCGCTGTGTAATTTCTTCAATGTCAACCGCGATTGAATGCGGAACCTCATCTTCCGTTACGTTCAAAATCTTTTCGCGTATCAACTCGGCAACAATCAAACGTTCCGGCTGATCCGTCACCATATCGGCGGGATAATATTTCGGTCCTTCCGGTAAAAATTTTTTCGCCTCGTCAATCAGCGTGTCGACGTTCGTACCGTCAACCGCGCTTATAGGTACCGTAGCCGCAAAATTTTTCTTCTCGGCGTACGACGCGATAATCGGCAAAACTTTTTCGTGCTCAATCAAGTCAATTTTATTTATCACCAAGATAACCGGAGCCGTCGTAGTTTCAAGGCGTTCAAGGATATATTTTTCACCGCCGCCGAATTTTTCCGTAGCGTCAACCACAAAGAAAATCGCGTCGACTTCTTTCAGCGTACCTTCCGCCGCTTTTAACATATATTCGCCAAGTTTGAACATCGGCTTATGAATGCCGGGCGTATCAAGAAAAATAATCTGCGCGTCGTCCTGCGTCAAAATGCACTGAATGCGACTGCGTGTAGTCTGCGGCTTGTCAGACATAATGGCAATTTTTTGACCGATAACTTTATTTATCAGCGTCGACTTGCCTACGTTCGGACGTCCGATAACCGCGATAAATCCCGATTTATACAAATTTTAAACCTTCTTTCAAGTCTGCAGAAATGTTGAGATTATTTTAAGCGTATCGCCGATATTGTCTATTTCGGCGGAAATTTTTTTTATGTACGCAGGGGTATTGTCAATATTCGTGGAAAGTTGCGCAATAACTTTTATCATTTCTGATTCGTTAAAGTCGGAATATTTTTGCGCCATACTGAAAGTGAAAAGCTCCACAATTTTGTAAGTGGCAACGAATAAGCCGTAATTTTGCATAATACTTTTTTCCTGCAGACACCATGGATACATATTCATAAAAAATTCGTTGACCAAATAATTTTCCAAAATTGTACCATATCGCTGAATAAATTCTTCGCGCTGTGAGTTTAGCGACATAAATTTTTCCGCCGTATAGTTGATAGAAACAGTGCCGTCTTCGTCCGGCGTAAGCTCCAACGTATTTTGAACCGCGTCGAAAATTAATACTTCAAAAATTTTACGCGGCGCGTTTTCTTCGCCGTACAATGTCTGCAGAACATCGCCAATTAAAATTTTAACAAAGTCTTTCGCATTGAATTTTATACCGGCTAAAAGCGGCAAAATATTTTCGGCAATAAATTCTTCCGACATATAAAGTTCTGCAGGCTTGGAAATTTCGCTTAGTCTGTTAGTAGCGGTAAGTTCGTCTACGCGGTCAAGAAAAAAACCCAACACGGCAAGGCGTTGGTCAAGCCTCAATTCTCTTTCCTGTAAGATACAAATTGCCGCAGATTGTATGTCGAATATGTGCGGAATAATTTCAGGTTGCGTGACGGTAAGCTTGGTATTCACCTTTGATTCTTTATTTATCGACTCTTCGACAAACTCAAATTCCATAATTTCTGTAGGCAACAGTGCCAATTCTGCGGCAACGGGACATGTCACGCTAAGGGCTCTTTCATAAATGTCAGACATTTTGCAAAGACTTCGCGGATAAGTTTGGCACGTTATCGACAAATATTTTTCACCGTAATTTTTTTGTATCATGCAGAGATTGTCTTCCGTCAAACAACAGCAGGCATATTTATCATTCATCAAGGCAACGTAACCTTTTCGCTGATCAAAATATTTCATTTTGGAAGTAATTTCTTTTTCTGCCGATTCAATTTTTTTATAGTCTTCATAAGACGCCTTGTCAATGTCAATAATCCAGTACTTGCAACAACTCGCTTCACATTTACTGCCGTCGCATTTAAAATGTTTCACGTAAGTCGGCTGAAAATATTTTACTGTTTCCTGCATAAAATTTAATCCCTTCCAATGCCTAATTCAGCCATTACAAAATCCTGTTCGCGCTCCATTTCAACGCGGTCGGATTCTTCCAGATGGTCATAGCCGAGAAGGTGTAAAATCCCGTGTACCGTCAAAAATACGACTTCGCGCAGGTATGTATGTCCGAAATCTTCAGCTTGCATTTTGGCGCGTTCAAGGGAAATGATTATGTCGCCTAAAATTTCTGTTTGCTGATTTAAAATTTCCGGCTCGTCACTCTCACGAAATGCGAAAGACAACACGTCGGTGGGTCTGTCAACGCCGCGAAATTTTTTATTCAGCTCGTGTATATGTTCATC
Source organism: uncultured Selenomonadales bacterium (assembly GCA_946407175.1). The sequence goes on from CAMJNB010000011.1 coordinate 11,713, forward strand.
ATCAGTCAAAGTTATGCTGAGTTCGGAAT